>JBCCLY010000667.1:0-2906 GCA_039026655.1 Cyanobacteria bacterium P01_C01_bin.38
AAACAGTTATCTCCCGTTTTGGCTGCGCTCCATTTAACCGTCATTTCCTTCCATATCCGGTGTTGTGAGAAACTCAACCAGTCGTTTAATTGGTCATAAACAGGCGCAATGCGGTTAAAAATGGAGCGAATTTCAGACATTTTCAGTTATCAGTGAACAGTGAACAGTGAACAGTTATTGGTTACTAGAGATTAGTCTCATTAATTTTGATGAGTTAGATAAAGGAAAGGTTCGTAGTTGGGAATGCGCGTTTTCGCAAGCGCGATAAATCTCCAACTACAAACCTATCATTTTTAATGGGACAGACTACTAGTAATCAGTAATTAGTTATTTCATAAATACTCTTAACATTCACTGCTCACTGCTCACTGCTCACTGCTCACTGTTAACTCTCATGAGCGCAATTAAGTGCCAGTGATAATAATTGAGCGGAAATGTGAATCAGCTTTAGTTCATCTTCTCGCAAAGCACAGGTTTTTTTCCACTGTAGGGATAGTACTGCGGTAACTTGATTTGCGTGAATGATGGGGACAACCAAATGGGATTTTATATCTGTATCTGAATAGTGAGCAACTTCTTTTAGTTTCTCGTCTTTAGTTACATTTACGCAAACTTTCATGTTGCTGGTTGCAATAGCTTCTTCAATCAAAGGATCTTTATCCAGCCAGTTTTTTAATATCCCATCTTGGCTAAAAGTTCCAAAGCTAGAAGTCAAACTACCGTTTTCTACTAACTGAAGAATACAGCCATCAGTAGTAAAAGTTTCCCCATAAATTTCAGCAATAGGTGTGAGACTTTCTTCCTTATTAGAAACAGTTTTTGTCACCTGTAAGCATGAAGTCAATAACGCCATTTGCGAATTTGCACGGTGCAATTCTTCGGTACGCTGCTTGAGTAAATCGTAGGTTTCAGCAGCACGTTGCACAACTCCCTTGAGTTCTTCGGGGTCCCAAGGCTTGGTAATATATCTGTAAACTTGTCCAGCATTAATAGCGTCTACAAGGTCTTCGATATCGGTAAAACCAGTCAAAATGATTCTTACCGTATCGGGAAATTGAGGTAAAGTTTTGCTAAGAAATTCAGTTCCCTTCATTTCTGGCATTCTTTGGTCAGAGATAATTACAGCAACTTCTCCTTCCTCAGCCAATATTTTTAAAGCACTACTACCGCTGTCTGCTTTTAAAACTTGAAAGTCACGACGAAAGGTTCGATACAACAAATCCAGATTATCAGGTTCGTCGTCTACTACTAAGATTTTTTGTTTTTTGCGTCTTTCTGTAGTCATTAATTGATTGCGAATATTATCTAAGTCTGGGATGAGATTATTCATTGATTTATTCCTTTACATCATATGTGCTTTTTTATATAGGATACAAATTTAACTCTCGAATCTTGAATTTCCGATAAATGTATTTATAACTGACCTTAAAGCACTGCAAATAAAGGCTAAAGCAGATTGATAATATCCGAGAAAACACGGAATAAAAATCTGCTTTAAATGTGGGATTATTCTTTAATAACTCATAATTTTTGCTATCGGTAGAGTATTCACCCATATATTCAAGTCTATTTTTTTGACTTCGTTGTTGATAAGTAAGTCGGCACAAATACAGGATTTACGCAACCACAACAATAAATTGGGTATTCCCAACGTTAAGATCCCCCCAACCCCCCTTAAAAAAGGGGGGCTTTGTCACTTGAGAGTAAATTAGATTAAAACCCTATTCCCTGTTCCCTATTCCCTATTCCCTACTCCCTACTCCCTACTCCCATTTATCTTATAAAATGATTTTTATTGCTGCGCGTTTCCCCGAGTTATGAATTTACCACCCAATCCCGAGAATGCTGAAAATCAACCGAATCAAGAACTATATCAAGAATTATTGCGAAAACTAAGGCAAAAAGAAGGAAACTGGGTGGAATGGGGAGAAGCTTGTGCTTATCTACAAAAATCTGGTTACAATCCTCAAGATATTTTTGAAGCTACAGGTTTTGAACCAATTCAGCAAAATCAAATTATTGTTGGTTCTCAAGTTTACAATTCTCTAGAAAAAGGTGATGCTTCAGAAGAAGTTAAGTCCCATTTCTCGCAACGAGGAAGCGATTTATTGTACGAGTTTCGGATGCTTACTCAAGAAGAGCGTGCTGGTGCTGCCGAGCTTGCTTTTGTACATAAAGTTGATGCCGACGAAGTTAAAGAAGTAGCTAGAGCAATCAAAGATTATTCTCGCTTGCGTAGTTTACCTCAAGGATTTTCCGCACATCCCGGAGATGCTGTTGCTTATCAAACTTGGAAACAAGCCCGACAAAAATCAGATTTACAATTGCGATCGCGCTTTATTGCCAAGGGTTTAAAGTTCGCTCATACGGATACAGCACGCAAAAAAATCGAACAGCTATTAACAGATTTTACCGTTGTTCCCCAACGTCCCGCACCGCTGCTACCCTTTTACCGTCTGGAATCCGAAGCAGAAATGTCTCGTGTAGTTCCCGTGGTGGGTGAGTTCCCGTTGACACCAGATGATTTAAAAGCGGTTCCGATGGTAGAAGAAGAAGAACCATTTAACATGGTGAAATTTTCGGGTGAAGGAGCGTGGGTACCTTTACCAGGTTGGCAAGTAGTTTTAAATGCTCAAGATCCGGTAGTAATTTTAGGTAGTAGCGACAGATTTCCCAACCAAGAGCATAATAAACCGCAACCAGTAATGATAGCCATAGATCGCTCTCAAAGGAAATGGGATGACGGCAGTTATTTTCTAGTAGATAATTCCGGAGAATTAGATATTCAATGGTTTGAAACCGAACCAGAAATAGAAATATTAGGAAGATTAATTGTCATCGTCAAACCCAAGAGAATTTTCGATGAAGAAATTATTAAAGATTCTTGGCAGATTGATGAATAAATT
>JBCCLY010000668.1:0-2894 GCA_039026655.1 Cyanobacteria bacterium P01_C01_bin.38
GTTGCGTATATCCCCGATAGCCCAGACTCCTTGGACGCTGGTAGCCATAGTTTCATCGACTTTAACACCACCATCAGGATTATACTCTATGACATTGCCAATAAAATCGGTAATAGGTTTAGAGCCATTCTGATATATAAACACTCCTTCCACGTCTAGAGATATAGGTTCTTCTGCATCTTTCTGCTTTAACTTCACCCCTGTTACCCCCATCTCATTTCCTTCGACAGACATCAGACGAGTGCCCGACCAATGTTTGACATTGGGCATACGAAGTAAGTCTTGGGCGTGTTCGTTTTCTGGTTTGGGGACTTTAAAAGAGATCCAGTTGACGGTAGAGGCAAATTTGGTAAGAAACTGGGCTTCTTCTATTGCTTCTTGATTAGTACCAACAACAGCCACTTCTCGCTCTTTATAAAATGCACCGTCGCAAGTAGCGCAATAACTGACTCCACGACCTAAATAATCAGATTCACCCTTAAAAGAGGAAACACGACCCATTGCGCCAGTAGCAAGAACTAGTGTTTTACCTACAAATGTACCTTCTGGGGTATAGACTTTTTTCAAATCACCATCAACATCAATATTAAAAACCTGAGCACGCTGATAAGTAGTCCCATAAAAAATGGCCTGGTCTCGCATCTCATTTAATAATTCTTCCCCACTTATATCTTTAGAGACTCCAGGGTAATTGGCTATTTTGTGGGTGATAGCCAAAGCACCTATAGAAGGACTCTTGTCTAAGATAACAGTCTTATGATTTGCTCTTGATGTATATAACGCACAAGTGCAGCCTGCTGGGCCGCCTCCAACAATAACAACATCAAACTCGTATATATCCAAAATACTAATTCCTATCAATTATTAAACTAACCTTCAGGATACATCTGCATCTGGTTGACTTGCAACAAATCTCTTAGGATTTACGCATTAAGCACATGGTATAAGAACATATCAAATGAATAAGTGTCATATATTTTCTAGGTATAGGACATGAAAAAAATCCGCTTTAAGAAGTTAATTTCTAATTTGTATGAACTACTTTTAAATTTATTTACTAAGAGGATGTTTTAAAAGGCGGTTAAAACCGCTACTACACAGGCAAAGTCCCTCCGGGTATCTCCTTCGGAGACGCTTCGCTAACGCGCTTATTGGGGGACGGAAACCGACACCCCCAACTAGTCTCACCACCTGCGTGGACTTAATAGTTTTGAAACCCTTGTTAGCGGAGCGTGTCCGATAGGACATAGAAGGGTTTCGCTTGTGTAGAAGCGATTTAAATCGCCAGATTAAGTATAAAATTCGACTTTTAAAACATCCTTTAAAGTTATTCGCGAGTACATTTTTGATCGTCTAACCAATACTTGTGCTGTCTGAATACATGAACATAAGCAAGTGTTTTTGTCAATGCGATGCCTAAGTATTTTATCTGTAGCAAAGTTGCTGCCGCTTGGTTTTTAATTCTCATAAATTAATGTATGCGATCGAACTTCAACAGAGAGGAGAAAAGACTCTAGCATTTCCAAGGAATTTTGCCAGGAGTAATAAGCTTCGTCGAGAGATGAACAGTGAGTTGTAAAAATAAAAATGGCACAAGAAAACCCATGAATATCTACATCTAAAAAATGAGCCTCTTCTAGTATCCATTGGAGTTTCACTTTTTGAGAAAACTTATGGCGGCGTAAAAACTGTTCAAAGTGAAAATATAATGAAAAATAATTTCTTGCATCTTGTACACATATCCTACAATTAAAAGAGAACTCAATATATCCTCTGTATATATATCCCTCTTGTTCGTTAACTTTGCCACTGAAACACCCAACACTAAAAAAATTTGTCTGAGGTGAATTAAGCGATAGTACTAATGTCTTTAGAGCATTATCTGATGACAATTCGGGAATAGTATCAATCAATTGTGGTCTAATTTTGAGATTTTTAAAACCATAGTTAGTCTTTGTGCAATCTTGGTTGATTTCACTACTGCTATAGGGAATTGCTTTGCCATAATTGCTAATAAATAACGAATTAGAATAAGGTGAGGGTGATTTCATTCAAACTTTAAATTAATAATGGCATTAGTAATTAACCATGCTTAAGGATACTATAACCAGTTGTTAACCCCAAGCAATGAGCATAGGTAACTGATGATTTTAGTTACGATACAATTTTTATGTAGATTCGCTTGCTTAATTATACGTGAACTCTGTTCCTTTTTTGTTTTTTATATTTGGGAAAAATTTATTCAACAGGACTTACGCAATTGTTACAATGTAGGTTGGTGCGTGACCAGCCTGCATGTTATTACTACGTTCAGAATTAGTCAAAGTGTCACAGCAACGGCAATAAAGCTCGAAGAGAATCTACACTGCTTTTTGCCTCCCCTACAAAAAAGATATGCCAGTTGCGTGCGGTCATTCCTATTCAATAGAAGGCAACGCACTCAAAAATAATGCCATAAGTAGGTAGGCAGAAATAAACAGCACTATGTTACAGAATGTTTTTTGGCATCAAAGACTTATTCCTACTCCCTATTCCCTATTCCCTATTCCTAATTACAATTTTCAACGCCAACCTACTTAGTAGATTTATGGCATTGCTGATTAAAACTATGATTTGCATCCCAATCCCCAATTCTGGAGGAGAAAAATAATTTCAAGTCCCTCAATTTTGGAGGATTTAGGGGACTCAAGAAAGATTTAGATTGAACTCAAGTAAATATGAACAGATAATTCTGACTATTACCCATTACCCACTACCTTATTTTTCAAACCAGAAATAAACCGATAACCCTTACGAACAAAATTCAATAAAGAAAGCGGCACCCTTAACTTAAACGGATAAATAAAAGGAAGATATATCCAATAATATGCCTTCTTAACATTGTCCCATTTAGA
>JBCCLY010000669.1:0-2877 GCA_039026655.1 Cyanobacteria bacterium P01_C01_bin.38
CGCACCCCATACAGAAACTAAGCCCGCATTTGTAGGAAATAACTTTAACCACAAATGAGTCAATACAAAATATATTGGCGGATGATTACTTTCATTAAATAAATTAGTTAAAACATCGCCGATACCAGCTTCGGGATTTGGCTGTAGCGGTTGCAATAAAGTATCAACAGTAATAGCTTCGTTTAAGGGTACTCCTAAAAAACTATTTCCCAAACTAAATACTAAAGTAGAAAACTCATCAGTCCAAGGAGATTTACCAGACAAAGTAGTCAAACGCAAACAGATTCCGATGACTAGCCAAGCCAGAAGCAATAGAATGTGAAACCGCCGGGAATATACGCGAGCCATAGCTAATCATCAACTCATCTTAATCGATAGTAGACGCTTTTATATTGTAAAAGTTCGTATGCACAAATAATAGAACTAAGTACTCGTGCAAAATTAATTTAAAATTTCGTTTGGATAGGGAGTAGGGAGTAGGGAGTAGGGAGTAGAAGAATGTACCTCATTTAACTGCAAAGTGCTGTAATAATGTTTTCACGAATAGAAACCAGGTTTGTAAAACTGCTTATTTTTTACTATTCCTTATTCCCTATTCCCTGTTCCCTATTCCCTATTCCCTATTCCCTACTCCCTATTCCCTACTCCCTACTCCCTTCTTTATACAGAATCCGAAATTACTTTACCTGCGTTACTCGCCAACTCAGTTTAAGATTCACCCAAAAATTCCATACAGTAGCTACGGCAATAGCAATAAGATTTGCAATATAACGATTAGAAATAACAAAATTAAATACTAAATTCAATACCAACACATTGATTGCTAATCCTGCCAAACAAATTATATTGAACTTCAAGAATCGCTTCAAACGTTGTTTGAGTCCTTTTTGTTGCATTGCCACATCAGCAAAAGTCCAAGCGTCATTCCACAAAAAATTATTTAAAATAGCAATTTCTCCCGCAATAATTTTACTGCGAGTTAATGGCAAAGCTAAAGTATTGGGGTCGCTAAGCAAGTAAAGTATTGTCATATCTACAAATACTCCGCTTAAACCCACCAAACCAAAGCGAATAAATTTACCGATGGGAAAACCCCAACGCTGGCTTAATTTTTCTACCTTTTCTGAAGAAAAACGCAATCTTAGTAAATGGCGAATATAGTCAAGATAATGCTTCCAACTCACTTTACTTTCTCCATCTTGACGCTCGCAAAATACATAACCAACTTCAGCTATCTCGTCTACTTTTCCTCTTCCTAAAACCTCTAACAAAATTTTGTAGCCTATAGGATTAAAAGCTATATCTTCTATGCTGCTACGACGCACCATAAAATAACCGCTCATCGGATCGGAAACTCTACCCGTAACTCGCGGTAATATAATTAATCCCAACAATTGAGCGCCGCGAGATAACAAACGTCGAATAAAACTCCAGCTACTTACCCCACCACCATCTACATGACGACTCGCAACAGCTAAATCTGCTTTTCTTTGAATAGCATTTAACAATTGCAACAATATATGGGGTGGATGCTGCAAATCTCCATCGATTACACCTAATATTTGCCCTCTAGCACTTTGCCAACCGCGAATCACCGCAGAAGAAAGCCCTCGTTCGTTTTCTCGTCGCATCACCTGTAACTGCGGGAATTCTGAAGTCATAGACAAAGCAACTTCCCAAGTTCCATCCGGGCTGTTGTCGTCAACTATAATTAGCTCGTAATCTCCCGGAATGCTTTCATCGAGCAAGCGAGTTAATGTCTTGACGATTCTATTGATATTACCCGCTTCAAGGTAAGTAGGAATAATTAATGAAAATAAAATACTTTGATTTGCAATACCGACTCTAGATGGTAATCTTGGAATCCTTAAAGAGCCGTTTGGCACCGATAAAAGATTCTTCGGTTGGATAATACTCATGAAGAAAAATAAACAGAAGGCAAAGTGCTTTTAGTTATTATGCTTGAAATTCACTTTTTGGGAATAGGTACTTTTGAAAAGTTAGGAGTTGGGAGTTGGGAATTGGGGATAGGGCATGGGGCATGGGGTATTGGTAGTTGGTAGTTGGGAGTGGCAATCTCTCCTTGTCCCCTTGTCTCCCCTTCTCCTCACTCTCACTCAATTCGGTAATTTGCCCTACAAAACGGTATTAGCTGTAAAAATGAAATATGTGCTTTATGTGCCTTGATTTTTGAAAATTTGAAAAACGCTATTTGTTGCAAAAATTACTATGAAAGTTTCTGTAAAAAATACGGTTGATGCAATTCTTGAACGTGCTTTGACAGGTGACGATTTGTCTCCTGGAGAAGGAATTACATTATTAAAACAAACTGACAAGAGTATTATAGATGCTATCTATACAACAGCCGATAAACTACGATTTTCCCAAGCTGGGGATACTGTCACTTATATAATCAACCGAAATATTAATTTTACTAACATATGCGAGCAACACTGTAGCTTCTGTGCTTTCCGAAGAGATGACGGTGATGAAGGTGCTTTCTGGCTGGATTGGGGACAAATTTTAGAAAAAACTACAGATGCAGTAAAAAGGGGTGCTACAGAAATCTGTATGCAGGGTGGATTAAACCCCGAAGCCAAAATAGATGGTAAATCTTTAACTTACTATCTCAAATTAGTAAAAACTATCAAACAAGAATTTCCCCAATTACATCTTCATGCTTTTTCCCCCCAAGAAATACAATTCATCGCCAGACTTGATGGACTAAGTTATGCCCAAGTGATAGCTGCTTTACAAGAAGCTGGCGTGGGTTCCATGCCGGGAACAGCAGCAGAAGTACTAGATGATGAAGTCAGACGTATTCTTTGTCCCGAAAAAACCAACGCAGCAACTTGGTTAGAAATTGTAGGTACTGCC
>JBCCLY010000670.1:0-2875 GCA_039026655.1 Cyanobacteria bacterium P01_C01_bin.38
AATTCCATCCACCTTTCTGTAGATTTTTCAATCTCTTCCTTCAATTTCTCAACTTTGTCATAAAGCTCTTGCACTTTAGAATAATCTCCAGCAGCTTTAGTCAAAGCCATTTCCGCTTCAGTCTTCTCATCTTCTAATTCAGCAATCTTCCCTTCTAACTGCTCAAATTCCTTCCTTTCCCAATTCGATAAACGACGCTTCTTTTTATTGTCTTCTTTTTTAACTTGTGTCTCTACTTTCTGCGCTGCTACTTTCGGCTTACTTTTTTCTAATTCTGCTTGCAACTGCTTTTCTTTAGCTTCTTCCGCTCTCTTAAAATCAAGATAAACCGAATAATTACCGGGAAATTCGCGAATCTTCTTATCTTCAAAAGCAAAAATTCTATCAATAGTTCTATCTAAAAAGTAGCGGTCGTGAGATACTACTATTACACAACCTTTGAAGTCTTCTAAATAATCTTCTAATACTGCTAAAGTTTGTACGTCTAAATCGTTTGTCGGTTCATCTAATATTAAAACATTTGGCGCACTCATCAAAATTCGCAACAAGAATAAACGCCGTTTTTCACCACCGGAAAGTTTATTTATCGGAGCATATTGCTGATTAGGTGGAAACAAAAACCTTTCTAACATTTGAGAAGCACTAATTCTTGTTCCATCGGCAGTTTCAATAAATTCTGCTCCTTCTTGCTTGATATAATCAATAACTCGCTGGGAATCATTAGCAGCACCAATTAATTCTTCTGAATGCTGATCGAAATAACCAATATAAACGGTAGAGCCAATATCAACTTCGCCGGTATCCGGTTGCTCTCTTCCGGTAATAATATTAATTAAAGTGGATTTTCCCGCACCGTTTTCGCCAATGATTCCCACTCTATCTTCCGGACTAAATTCGTAGGTAAAATCTTGAAATAAAATTTTCTCTCCGTAAGATTTCGAGACATTATTAACTTCAATAACCTTCTTACCAATCCGACGACTAGCTGTAGAAATCTCTACTTTACCTTGAGTTTGTTTAAACTCAGTTGCCCGCATTTCGCTAATTCGATCTATTCTAGCTTTCTGCTTAGTACTTCTCGCTTTGGGACCTCTTTTTAACCATTCTAATTCCCGTCGCAATACTCCTTTAAATTTACGCTGACTGCTAGCAGCAGATTCTTCGGCTTCGGCTTTCTTTTGCAAATAATATGAATAGTTACCGGAGTAAGTATAAAAATCTCCCCGATCGATTTCAATAATTCTATTTGTTACCTTATCCAAAAAATATCTATCGTGAGTTATTAACAAAAGAGCGCCATTTCTACGATTCAAATAACTTTGCAGCCACTCCACAGAATCAGCATCTAAATGGTTTGTCGGCTCATCCATTAACAACAAATCCGGTTCCGATAACAAAGCAGTTGCCAAAGCAATCCGCTTCCGATAACCACCAGATAAAGTACCAATCTTGGCATCAAAATCAGTAATTCCTAACTGCGAAAGAATAATTTTAGCATTAGTTTCAACTTCCCAAGCGCCAAGAATATCCATTCGCTGCGTTACTTCACCCAAACGCGATAATAACTGATTATCTTCGGGATTTTTAGCTAATTTATCAGAAATTTCTTCATATTCGCGCACCAAATTCATTTGCTCGCTACTATCGGCAAATATCTGCTCTAAAACAGTAAGACTTTCATCTAAATCGGGCTGCTGCGGTAAATATATAACCTTAGCACCGGGATTTACAATAATTTCTCCACCATCAATTGGTTCCATCCCAGCAATCATTTTTAACAAAGTAGATTTACCGGAACCATTAGTACCAATTAAGCCAACTTTCTCATCAGCACTCAAGCTAAAAGAAGCATCTTTAAGAATTTCCTTGATGCCAAAATCTTTTTTGACAGATTGCAGTGTTATAACACCCATAGGATTTTAGATTTTAGATTTTAGATTTTAGATTTTTAAATAAGGTGCCCAGCACTATTTATAAAGATAGCTTAGTTTTGTGGAACATCTGGTTACAAGGCTCTGACTTGTAATCCATATCAGCAGGCTCTGCCTGCTTTACCGGAGTCAGAGCCTCCGTAAAAAGGGTTCCCAGCCGGAGACTGGGAACCAGATAAACCGGAGACTGGGAACCAGATACAGCCGGAGACTGGGAACCAGATATCCCCTTTTCCTCTGTTCCCTGTTCCCTGGTCCCTGTTCCCTCTTAAAAGACTTAAAGCCGTAATGCAGCAAAAAGTGATGCATTACGGCTTCTCAATATTTAAGGCGCAATAAGATAATTGAAAATCGTAATATATTGCAATTACCAACTACCAACTACCAATTACCAATTACCAAGATTATTTAATCAAATAAATCTAAGGGTAAATGTCCATACATATGGTTCATTCCACCTTCGGAACAAGATTGACAAGAAACTAAAACCCCACGATGATGTCCCATGTAGCCATCTATGTAGCACAAGCCATTTTTACCATTTAATTTAATGTAGACGGGACCTTCAATTGATGGTAAATTACTCGGAGGCTCGTATCCCAATGCTCTGGAATAACTTTCCATTGCTTTTATTCCTTCTTCGGTAGTATCGGCAGAAATACCCAGAATCTGATAGTCGCAAAGTTTAGCAAGCAAAGTCAAAGCCCGACGAACTGAAATTTTCTCTGATGGCTTCAGTTGTGCTGCAATATCAACGAAGTCATATTTACTCAATATTTTCCTGGCTTCTTCAACCGTAAGTTGGGTTTGGGGTTTGCTTGTCATAAGCCTAACTTGAATCTACTAGGGGTTTACTTGGTATGGCGTAGAGCTTCTACTCTACCAAAAATTTACAGTTACGATTGATCTTGTATGTTACTTAAATTAAATAAAAATGGCACGCC
>JBCCLY010000671.1:0-2872 GCA_039026655.1 Cyanobacteria bacterium P01_C01_bin.38
AATGACGCACCTACAGATGGGAGTGCATGGATTGATAATAATAATCGTTCTCGCTTGCTGCGTGGTGGTTCGTGGAACTACGTTCCGAGGTACTGCTATTGCGCGTATCGCATCAGGGACGAGCGCGTCAGCAAGTACGTCAATGTTGGGTTTCGGGTCGTTGTTCCCCTCGTGAATCTTAAGTAGCTCTTTATACTCTAGCCCCTTTGCTCTTTTTCTTTTTACTCTTTGTACACAAATTGAGCTTCTTAAATATTTTGAAATTTTTATAATAATAAAGCCTTTATGACTCAAACAAGAGCCATCACAGATGCAATTACCACTCTGACGGATGTAGAAAACCGCTTTGGATTTGTTCGTATTGAAGATGAGCAGTTTTTCTCGGAGTGGTACGAGGAATTACCAAGCCTCAGCGAAGCGGAAAAAGAAAACCTTGATATATTGCGACGTAGATATATTTATCAACGAAGTTACGGAAATTTGTTGGAGGGAACAGTGATGCTTTTGCTTGTTTCTCCATTACTCGCAACTTCTGGATTTTACGACCCACCATTTCGGATTAAAGCAGAAGAATCAGTTAATTTGACGGTGGATGATGGTGAAGAAATTCTGCGGGGAAGAATTGATGTGCTGGTATTGCAAGATAAATTGTGGGTAGTAGTGCTGGAATCGAAAAAGACTACTTTGTCGGTTTTAACTGCTGTACCTCAAGCTTTGAACTATTTAATAGCAAATCCCAACCGCGATTTACCTGTATATAGAATGGTGACAAATGGGGACGATATTTTATTTATCAAGGTAGTCCAAGGAGATACCCCGAAATATGATTTATCGCGGGTGTTTGCTCCGTTTACTTCTGCGAAAGAGCTTTATATGGTTTTACAAATTCTCAAAAAATTCGGTCGGTTAGCTACTCCAACAAACCTTTAATTTTCCAATTTTTATTCCTCTGAAATGGATACTTTATTCGTTAAGTTGTCAATACCTATCTTTTAAATAAATTATTCCGGTAATCTAAATAACATTCAACTTTATATTTATTAATATAATCATCGGCTTTTTTTTCTTATTTCTTCTGATTTTTTCTCGATGTAATATACGCATAAGACAAACATCAAGTTATTCGATGCTTATTTAAGGGTTAATTGATTACTTTATAGAGATTATTTTAAATATATACATACTGCTTCCCTCAGCATAACAATATCATATTTTGGCTAAAAGTCCTGTAATCTCGTGACTTAATTGAGAATAGAGTCAATAACAATGTTCATGTAAACGATTTTGAAGCGATTGTAACGAATTTTGAATACACAAAATTGATGTTTAAATTGATTTTGAATAACTTTTGGTTATATCTGGATTAAACGGGTTATTAAGACGAGGGATTTATGAAATAAACTCTAACTATTGTTTAGACAAACCTTTAATTTTTTTCTCACTTGGGGATTATTATACCCATAAAATAATCCGCAATTGTTTCTCTTGGTTTCAGTTTCATTTTGAACCATTTTGCACCCCGTCCTGATCCTCCAGGTTACCACGGATTGACGGAGCAGCACTTCTTTCTGAGGGCGATCGCACCGACGGTGCTGAGTGCAGCGGGAGCTGCACCCGCGCCTTTTAAATTTAGATGCGTTTGCCCTGCTGCAATGTGACGAAGGACAGCAAAATTCTGCGGTGAATTATCCTTTCTAATTCTACAATCATCCTCATTTAAAGCTACATCTAATATCCAATGTAATGAATTTTCAATGCCCCAATGGCTACGAACCGAGTCTCCAAATTTTCTTGCATCTAATTTTAAACTGCTAATATAATAACGCGAAATGCGCCACGGGAGGGACTCCCGTGGTCACTTTCGCGAGTTTCAACAGTTGTTTTCCCATTCTCGGTTCTAACTGATTCAACCATACCTATACTGTTTAATTTCTTCCATTTATTCTCTGGATCAACTCGACTAGAGATATCAGTAAGCATTAAATAGTTTCGTATCTCTTCACGTCCATGACCCATCTCACGAGTGCTGTAACGACTTGCTTTAAAGCCTTCATTACGCTTTGAGATTGCTTCTTGAAATAGTATTTCTGTGCTTTCATACAAACTTTTTTGATTCTTTTTTAAAGCAATTATATAATCTCCATCTTTTTGAGATATTAAATTGACTATTTCTTTTTGACATCCGATTGCGTCAATAGTAACGATGCAGCCAGCAACATCTAACACTTTTATCAGTTCCGGTATCGCCGTAATTACCCAAAGACTTCTTATCAACCTTTATTTGACCAAGAACCAATTTATTGCTTGTTGCCCCGAGATGGAATCTTAAAAAATGGGCAGGCTTTAAAACAAGTTAACTCGTTGGTATCCGGCATTGCTGAATAATTAAGCCTGCCCATTTTTTTTACGAAAATTGTAACCAAGCACTAACCATATTAATTGCCCGATTCCCAAATTTCTTATCATATGAATGTTTTAAACTTTTACCATCAATTGCGATCACTTCACCCTCGGTTAAATTTGCAACTGATTTCATCCATGACACAAAACATTCTTGAAAGTTTTGTGGATCTATCAAAGAAAATATTCTTGCAAAGTCTGCCGGGGGAAGCTTCCCCCGGCGAGCTTTGCGCAAATGTATCATGTGAGGGGATACCATTTGGCAGTTCTAAGAAACGCTTCAACCATTCTTTTTTCGCTTGTCCATATGTTTCAATTGCTACCCATGACTCAGCCCCACAAATTACTGCACAAATTGCTATCGTAATTACATCAATTAGCTGATGTCGCGAAGGTGCGTTCAATTCGAGGATCTTCAACACCCATAAAATAGTCCGCAATTGTTTCCTTTGGCTTTAGTTTCATTTTTCAC
>JBCCLY010000672.1:0-2869 GCA_039026655.1 Cyanobacteria bacterium P01_C01_bin.38
AGTTTATCCCAAAATGTAAAATAAAGTCCGTAATGCAGCTTGTATTTACGATGATGTATTAAATGATGTTTTGAACAAATAAACCATTTCCCCAACCAATTTGAATAAAAGGATGAAGGAAATAACTCAAATCCAATGTGATTAAATACTGCCCATATACTCATTACTATCAAGGCTGTCAGTAAAGGTATGTAGTGAAGGGGCAATACAAAAACTATAAACACGAAGAAAAGAGCCTGTATAATTGCTTCACTCGGATCGAATGCAAAAGATGTCCAAGGAGTAGGATCTCCCGAGCGATGATGTCCGTAATGTAGCTTCTTAAATAGTAGCGGATGATGAAACAATCGATGCATAAAATAAAAATATGTATCTTGAAGCACGAGCAATATAACAAAGCTAACGCCTAAATACCAAAATCCATATTTATCTATAGATGTATATAAACGTGTAAATCCTAAATCATAACCTGCTATAACCAATGCTGCACAAAAAGCAAAAATTACCGCACATAATAGCGATAATTCCATATCTTTTTTAATTGTCTTCCATAGCAGCGGCTGATGGCGAGGTTTTAATAAAATAAAGTAGAAAAGTAAATGCGTTCCCCCACATATCAAAAAGTATCGACTAATAATTATCCCGAAAAGAGCAAGCCAGTCTAAGCAAAGCTGCTTTAAGATTAATAACAAATTCTGTTGCAAACTAACTTCCTAATTAAATAAAAGATTTAGTCGAGCTACCGATTAACTTTTATATTACAACAAAATATTATTATTAATTCCCTATCTATAAAATCTTCTATTAAATCCGAGCAGTTTGCTGTTTGGGATAACCTTTAACATCAACTAGTGCAGATGTTGAAGAATCTTTAAGTTTCTTAATAACGCTAAAACTACCGTCTGTCTCTAAAACCACCGCTTCTGCATCTTCTAATGCCGCCATTCCATGTTCGCGTAATGCAGCTAAAACTTCACCTTTAGTTACTCTTTGATGTCGTAAAGCATTATGCTGAAACTCGCCTTGGAAAAGTAATAAGGTTGGCTCTCCCTTAATCCATCCTTGGAATATATTGGAACGTACCGAAATCCAAGTAATAATAAATTGAAATAATACTAGCATTGCAATTGCTAATACTCCCTGTGCTAATGAAGTATCTTTTGATAGCATCAGGCTTGCTAACATAGAACCGAATGCGATTGTCACAACGAAATCAAAAGCATTCCATTTTGATAAAGTTCGCTTTCCAGAAACACGAAGTAGAATAATTGTGGCTATATAGCCGAGGGTTCCAACTAGTAACGTGTGTTGTAAAGGGGAGCAACTATTAAACAAAACTTTTTCTCCAATTGCTTCTAATTTCTAATACTTAAAAAAATTAGGCAGAAATATGCAACTGATAATTTCTACCCATCAAAAAATATTTTTAGGTAATCTATAATATTTAGATTACCAGAAATCTTGTAAAAAGATAATTAGTTTGCAGGTGGTACAACTTTAATATCTGTTTTCACAGATTTTACACCTAAAATTTGTTTTGCTAAAGGTTCAACTGTTTTGTATTCTTTTTGATCGGGAACTGTACCGCCAATTGATACTACACCATCTTCAGCTTCAACAACCAATTTTGCCCGAGGAATATTTGCTTCTAATTTAGAGCGTACTTCGCTGGCTAAATCGGAATCTGCTCTATCGGTTTGATCGCCAACTATATCGTTACGCTGCTCTCTAGCTCTGATATCAGAATTTAACTGATCTTGGCGAATTTTGCTATTAGAATCTTCTAAAGTTTCTTCAACTTTGCTAGCTTCTTCTACACTTTCGCCAACTGAATCGGGAGCATCAGAACTGGTTTTAGCTGTGTCTGTTTCGCAAGCGGCAGCACCAAAAAGTAAAATACTGCTTAATACTAATGTTGTTAATTTTTTCATTTCTCTTGTCACTATGTTTATTTACTAAATTATCAGAAATTACTTTTCTCATTTTTAATGAAAGACGGCAAACAGAGTAAGTTTAATTTTCACTTAATGCTCTGTTTGCAACTTTAAATTCTTCCACTTACTTCTTATCGATTTCTACGAATTTCAGCCTTACCATCTGTATCGATATCCAATTCTTCACGACGAAGTGTTTCTTGAGCTTCTACAGTCTCGCGCTCAACTTCTTTACGAACTTTTACTTCTTCACGAACAAATGCTTCTTTATTGATATCAGCAGATTCTTCGTACACATCCATGCGAGCCACTTCTCCACTGGAGAAATCAACGGTACCAGGAGCTACTCTTCTTTCGTTTGTAGGAGTGACACGCTCAACAACTACTCTTTCTTTCTCTACGGGAACTGCTACTTTAGCGGTTTCTGTTTCAACTGTCTTACCTATAGAAACTTCACCAGCTTTATTACGCTCTTTATCTGCTACCAAACGCTCTTCGTAAAGCTTGACACTATCGCTATCGGTAGCTACAGGTGCGGCAGGTGCAGGTGCATTGTAAATGCCAAATTCTTCAACACCAGAGCGCTGCATGATTGTTTCAGCACGTTTTACTTCAGCTTCGGTACCAGTTACCATTACCAAGAAGCTACCACCGGCAACTCTATCGCTATAAACTTTTGCTTTCTCTTCAGGGATACCCAATCCAATCAAAGCACCAACTAATCCACCAGTAGCTGCACCAATTGCACCACCGGCTAAAGTTGTTGCGATCGCGGTTGCTTCAGCACCAGCGAATATGATCGGACCAATACCAGGAATTGCCAATGCTCCTAAGCCTACGAGCAAACCAGTAATTCCACCCAAAGCACCACCAGTTACAGCTCCAGCAGCAGCACCTTCATCAGCTTTGTTACCAACTTTTTCTGTGGTATCAAC
>JBCCLY010000673.1:0-2868 GCA_039026655.1 Cyanobacteria bacterium P01_C01_bin.38
ACAAAACCAAGTTTCGAGGAGTTAAAAAGCATTGCTCGCGGGTGCGATTTAGTAATTATACCGACTACGCCGGATGCAATTGCATTAGCTGCTACGATGCAAATGGTTGAATTACTTAATAAATTGAAGGCTAATTATCGGATTTTATTAACTATTATTCCTCCTAAACCAAATAGATCGGGAGCAGAGGCTAAATTAGCTTTTAAAAATGCTAAAATACCTATTTTTAAAACAGGAATTAAACGACTTGCGGTATTTCAAAGAGCAGCTTTAGAAGGGGTACCAGTAAATGCTGTAAATGATGCTTACGCACAAGTTGCATGGCGATGTTATGCTGAAGTTGGGAAGGAGATTTTATCTTGAGTAAGAAGAAAGCTAACCGTTTTGACGAATTAATTGATGCTGCTCGCTCGCGACAAAACAGGGATAAGCCGCCGGAATTAGCTGAAGAAAAAGTTACTTTCAAAAGTAAAAGTACCGATCCAGATTACGTTAGAACTACTGTATATTTACCAAAGAAATTGCATCGAAGTTTAAAGTTAGCTGCTGCTGCTGATGACCGTCAAATGAGTGATATTATGACTGAATTGTTAGAAAAGTGGCTTGCCCAGAAGGGTTAAGGGAGTAGGGAGTAGGGAGTAGGGAATAGGGAATAGGGAATAGCGAGTAGGAACAAGGCTTTTATGCCAATTTAGGTTCTATAACAAATTTCTAGTACATTTGGACTTACAACGAAAAAGTGCTGTAAATAATTTTACTGATAATCTAATTATGTAAGGCCAAATAAAAAAAACCCGATTTTATCTAAATCAGGCTTTTAAGAGCTATCAACTAACCACTAACCACTAACTATTAACTACTAACAAATATCACTTACAAAATAATTTCTTCACCTGATTGGGTAAAACGAACGTTTCTAATTTTCCATTTGGGGTTGCTGGTTAATGTTTTTTCGATACTTCTGAATAAGGTGAATTGTTCGCAACTTGAAAGGGAAACTAGTTGTCTTGGTGAATCGGGAGGTATGCGGAAATCTACTGTAGCAGTTCCGTTGTTAAGGTTTACTCGATAATTAGAAATATTTATATCGGCTGTGTTTTTTGCTGCAATAATTTTGCCTACTGCATCTTTTACTGGCTCGTTAGCGGATACTGATACTTTCTGAGGTACTAATTCCTGACATTGTAAATCGCTTGTAAATACAGTAATGTCGGAATTTTTGAGATTCCCGGTTTTATTTTGATTGGGGATCTGTGTTGTTGGGGTTTTTTCTGTTCCAAATGGGGCTGTTTTGCTGGTTGGAGATGGTGTATTAGTAATTCCGGTTTCGGGAGTCTGGATTTGGCTGCTAGGGGTGCGTAATGGATTGCTAGCAGTTGGGGATTCATCGGATGGTGTTTCTCCTATGCTGTCAACGCTTGGATCTGGAGCGCAACTACTTGCGGCGATCGCCATTGCTGATAACATCAAAGAGAAAATATATCTTTTTTTGTGACGGAAAAATTTGTTCATAGTGCTATACACCTAATTATTTCTTTTTATTTCAGTGTTACTTATATGTAATCTGTAACAATTTATAGCCGAACTCATAAATTTTTTTAATGTTAGTAAGCTGCAATTTATTGAAGTGGGGAGTAGGGAGTGGGGAGTGGGGAGTGGGGAATAGGGAACAGGGAACAGGTAAATATTTGTTAACTGCTAAGTTGTAATTATCCCTGTCAGAATTTTAAAATTACTTATTGCTAATTTTGATTATTCACTCTTAACTGCCGAATCATAAGTTTTAATTTTTAAGCACAAATAAAACTAACCATGTAACAAAATGTAAATCCACTTCAAATCTCTTATCCCTACTCCCTACTCCCTACTCCCTTCTCCCTTCTCCTAATTACAATTTTCAACGCCAACCTACTTAGTAAAACTGAGCTTATGTCTAATAACCAAGCTAGTACTTATAATTTACGCAAGGCTGAATGGGAAGGTATACCTATAGAAAAATGGGAACCTTCTAAATGGAAGCAGTGGAAGGCTAAAGTGTCTGCTAAAGATGAGTTTGTTAAGTTAGAGCGCGAGTATTTGCGAATCAAATATAGCGTTATGCAAGCTAATTTGGCTTTAAGTTTAGATAGAGTAAAAGTTAAGCTTAAATTAACGAATGGCAAAACTATTGCTTTGCAAGGTACTTTTCCCTGTAAATCTGGAGATATTGGAAAGAATAATAGTTCTAATAAACAGTATACCATTTCGTTAGGTTTTGCGGCGAATGATGTGGGTTTAAAAGCTGCTGTTGCGAAGGCTCGGGAATTGGATTTGTTGTTGATGACAAAACAGTTTCAATGGACACAGCAGTTATTAGGTAAAAAGGCTCAGAAGTTAACACCGAATCGAGATGAAACTCCTGTTAAAACTATTAGGGAATTGATTGAAGATTACAAAGAGGAATTTTGGAAGACTCACGAGCAAAATCGCCAGGGTATTAAGACTTGGGAAAGTCATTATTTACGACATTTAAAAAAATTACCTCAAAATGAATCTTTAACTAAAGATGCTTTGGAAGCTGCTTTAAAGAATACTAAGGCATTAAGTAATTCTAGATTCTATTTGGCTTGGCAATTGAGAAAGTTTTGTCAGTTTTGCGAGTTTGATGGTAGTAAGATTATTGATTCTTATGCAACTCCTTTACCACAACCTACTTTACGTAAAATCCCTACGGATGAGGAGATTGTAAAGGGTTTTTCTAATATTGGGGAAGCGTTATCAAGTTATGCTAGTAAGGAGGTAACGCAACCGGAACAATGGCAATGGCTATATGGTATGCTAGCTACTTACGGTTTAAGACCACATGAATTATTTGCTATTGATTTAAAA
>JBCCLY010000674.1:0-2860 GCA_039026655.1 Cyanobacteria bacterium P01_C01_bin.38
AGCAGTGACGGATGGATGTTCTTCTGTGTGAGTATGAATGCTATCTTCATTAATATCTAAACTAATATCATCTCGACTTTGCAATTGAATTCTTCCGGTGCGTCTTCCCCAATCTATAAGCCAAGTACCAATAATAATTCCTGAAACCAATCCTATAGTTGCTAAAGTCAAAGATAAATCCGCAGCTTGTGCAAATCCCAATTCTGTAAAAGTATCCGCCATACCTGCTGACGTACCGTGTCCCCCTTCAAAAGCAACTTCAATCAAAGAAGCTGCAATCGGAGGTAATTGAAAAACTGGTGTTAATACTGTGATTCCTAGTATCAAACCAATAACGTATTGTCCCCAGCCCAACACCTGTCCAAAAGCCGCTTGTGGAGAAGCTTGTCGCCAAATAGTTCCCCAACCGGGAATCATTTGTCCCAGAAATAAAGTTGCAAACACAATATTGATAAATACTCCAGGAGATTTTGACCACACCGTTAAAATTGCTTCGGGAAAAATTCCATTTACTAAAGCAGAGTTTGCACCGACGGTAGCTTTAATAACCGTACCCAAAGCACTCGGACCTAATAACAAGGCGATCGCACCCGCTAAAACCGAACTAGGTATGAACAAAGATTTCAATATGCCGATACGCTGTCTAATAAAACGTCCGACAAGAATTAAAATAGCAATTATAGTGTAAGCCCAGAATACATCTATAAGTTGGAACATTGTCAATAGGTTTTGTTGAATATTTATTCTTATATCAGAAAAACAGAAAAAATATTCAAACTATTTCAATTACCATTTGCTCAAATTATGAGAAATTTACTACACAGATTAAACAGATTAATCGGTTTAGAAATCAAACAAGAACCAACAATCTTACTGTTTGACTCATGTGAAGCAGCCGCTGAGATTGCTTTTATGATACGTGGCGAGTGGAATAATTCTAACGGTGTTGCGGTAGACAAAGTTGATGAAATTGCCATCGATACAGCCGCTAATCTAGTTCAAGCAAAGTGGTGTTATCAAGGTGCATCTCAAACGCTTTTAGACAGATTAGAAACCGATAGGTTTTTACATCGTTATGCAATTGGAGATAGATATTTTTATAACGCTAATTTAAGATGTGCAGAACTTTCTTCTCTCGATCTAACTGACGTTAAATTGGGTTACGCTCATTTAAATAACGCGAATTTTAGTCAAACAAACTTGAGTAAAGCTGATTTTACAGCAGCAGATATTAGCCAAGCAAACTTAAGCGATTGTAACTTAAGTGAATCAACATTATTAGGAACAAACTTGCAGGATGTAAACTTATCTCGCGCAAATCTCAGAGGCGCAAATTTAAATTATGCTTGCTTAAATAACGCCAATTTGACCGAAGCAGATTTAACAGACGCAAAGCTATCTCGTACAGATTTAGAAAGCGCTAACTTAGAAGGAGCAATCTATTAGTTAGGAGTTAGGAGTTAGTAGTTAAGAGTTAGTAGTTATTAATTAGTAATTATTATCACCTTTGACCTTTGACCTTTAACCTTTAACCTTTAACCTAAAATGGTATTATGACTCAAGCATTAAATGAAATCCGCTGGACAATTTCCGATTTAGAAGTTTTAGCAGCAGATGAATGGAAACGTTACGAAATAATTGATGGAGAATTATTTGTGAGCCGCGCTCCCCACATTCGTCACCAAGGTGTTGGTGGACGTATTTATGCTAATATCTTTAACTGGTCTGACGAAACAAATTTAGGTCAGCCGTTTATGACTCCCGGAATAATATTTTCTGATGCTGACAATGTGATTCCTGATGTAGTTTGGATTAGCAATGAAAGATTAGAGCAATTAGTTGATGACGAAGGACATTTAACAGGTGCGCCAGAATTAATTGTTGAAGTTCTTTCGGCGGGGAATACCAACGAAAGACGCGATAAAGAAGCTAAATTAAAACTTTATTCTCTTAAAGGAGTTAAAGAATATTGGATTGTAGACTGGCGATTGCAACAAATAGAAGTTTATCGTCGTGAAAATGCTCAGTTGGTATTAGTGGCCACTCTGATAGAAGAAGATGAAATTACTTCGCCAATTTTGCCAGGATTTAGTTGTAAGATTCAGCAATTTTTTATTAATTGATATGCAAATTGTTGACTAAAATTTGACTAAAATTTGACTAAAATTTGTATTGAAACACTTAGTAGCCTAACTGTATAGTATATTTTTAGTAGTGAGATAATATTCTCAGTTCTAATTTGTCTTCGTGAAATTTTTCAAAAATACTAATTTTCAATGGCTAATACGTATATACCTGTAGAAATGGATATTGGTTCTAACAGAATCGTAATCGTTAATATTAGAAGCGATGTTGCTACCTATTTTGGTATAGAAGCTTGTATTACTGCACAAGAGATAGTAGTTACAAGAAGGCGAAAATCACATACTCGAAGAGGCAGTGGTAAATTAATCCGCATTCCTACTAAATTAGTTACTGAGAAAGAGAATATTAGGTATACAAGTTTTCGGGTACCGGGAAATGCCATAATTGCGGCAGTAAGCAACTTTATTGCAGAAAAGTTTACAAAAAACAAGCCAGATTTTTTTATTACTCAAACAGGTACCAAATATCCGGTAGTAAGAATTTATGAAGACGTAAATCCTGGTAAAAGCTAAAATGTTTGGGAGCATCCCGATTTTGCAAAAATACAATTTGGTAGTGCGAGCATCTTGCTCGCTATCTGTATCAAGCGAGCAAGATGCTCGCACTACAAAATTGTATTTTTGCAAAATCGGGATGCTCCCAAACATTTTAGCTTTTACCAGGATTTACGTCTTCATAAATTCTTACTACCGGATATTTGGTACCTGTTTGAGTA
>JBCCLY010000675.1:0-2846 GCA_039026655.1 Cyanobacteria bacterium P01_C01_bin.38
GAGGCTCTGCCTCGCGGTGTATCTGGAGGCAGAGCCTCACTTCAGGGTTCCCAGCCAGAGACTGGGAACCAGTTACAACCAGTTACACTACCTTATTCCACTACAAATTCACACAGCTCTCGCAAAACACAATCATCACAACGCGGATTTTTCGCAGTACAAACCCCCGCACCAAAATCAAACAGCGTTAAATTCCATATCCCAACATCACTTTTAGGTGCTATTTCTTCTGCTACTTGCCAAAGCAACCTACACCGTGACTTTACTCTCCCACCTTCAAAACCAAAAAACCGCTCGAAAATTCTTGCCACATTAGTGTCAATTACTGCTTTACTTTGCCCGAATGCATTGGCGCAAATCGAGCGGGCTGTATATTTACCAACTCCTGGTAATTTAAGTAATTCTGCTTCTGTATCGGGAATTTTTCCTTGATATTCTTCAATTAGTAATTTTGCTGTTTTATACAGTCTTTCGGCTCTAAATGAAAGCCCTAATGGCTGTAAAATATTTTTGATATCTATAAATTCTGCTGCTGCTAACGCTTCAACTGTCGGATATTGCTCCATAAATTTTTCGTATAAAGAAGCAACTAAGGGCGCGTTAGTTTTCTGTAACATGAATTCTGCTATCAAGATGGCGTAAGCGTCTGTTGTATTTCGCCAAGGAAATTTTCTGCGATGTTTTTCTCCCCAAGCTAATAATTCGCCACGAAACCATTTGATTTTATTTACATCGAGATAAAAATCAAGATTCAAATTCACGTTATTCACGCTAAAACCCCAAAAAAAATATAGTGCGATATACATCGATCGCACTACTAAAAATTAGTTGGGTTGTCAAACTCAAACGGCTTTTTTCGTCTGTTGAGGATGAAAATGCAGGCTTCTTCCTCTTACTATTTCTTCGTAAAGCTTTTCTAACTGAGTTATATTCTTGCTCAGAGTATAACGTTCTAATACTCGCTGTCGTGCTTTTTTTCCTAGCATCAATCCCAATTCTGGATGATCTTGGAATAATGGTAATAAAGTGCGTAATTGCGAACGCACTCTGTTTGTATCAAGTACTACACCAGCACCATCTTGCAATACTTCCCCGTCGGCACCTACTTCAGTAGCCATACAAGCCAAGCCGCAGGCCATTGCTTCTAATAGAGATAAAGATAAACCTTCTACTAACGAAGGTAATATAAATACATCTGCTCCCCGTAATATTTCTATACGGCGATTGTCGTCGGCAATAAATCCTAGCCAGTTGATACCATGTTCGGGGCCGTAAAATGGCTCTAAACCGGCTCTTAAGGGACCATCACCAACTATTAATAATTTACTTTGGGAACCCATTTCTGCCTGTCTCCAGGCACGCAACAAAGCTTCAACGTTCTTTTCGGTGGCTATTCTCCCCTGATATACGAATAACCGCTCGGCTTCAAATTCGGCTTTGATTGCTGAAAAACCGGGAGAATATCTGTCAACGTCTACTCCATTAGGAATAACGGCAATATTTTGGGCAGGTACACCCATACGTGCTAACAATTCTCGCTGAAGCTGCGAAAATACGATAGTACTGTTGTAATTACCTAAAAAAGGCGCATACAATTGATACGCTAAAAGTTGACTTCCCGATACAAGTTTTGCTCCTTTACCAGCAAACGGCGTATGGAAAGTAGCAATCAAAGGAATATTTAGTTTTTCGCAAATTTCTGGCAACAGAAAATCTAAGGGAGACAAAGTAAGAGAAGCATGAACGATGTCAGGTTTAATCCGTTGCAGCGACTGAGCTAAAACCTTTGTCGCTTTAAATGTGGGAATTGTATAAACCTGAGACTTATAAATAAAAGGTAAAGGTACCTCCGCACAGCTTAACTCTTTTGAGCCTTGAGATACTTCTTGGGCAAAATGAAGAAAGCTAACTTCGTGTCCCCGCTCTAGCAGGGCATTTGTAATTTCTCTGCCATAGGTAACATTGCCACAAAAGGGCGTTTTTTTTCCAATCCACGCTATACGCATTCTTGATTAGTAATCTGGAAAGGGTTGTATGTAGTCAGCTTTTGAGTGAATCGAACTGACAAGAATTTACATTTGCATTTTCTGTCTTAGTGGATATCATAATATCTCCACCCTTATTGTTTACAACGCAAATTTTTACGTTTTTAAAATTAGTTCGTTTATAGTTTGTTTATGTCATAGTAATGCTGTTAATTACTATACTTTTTTATATAACAAATTGAGACTTTATGTATAACGCCTATTTTAAGCACATTTGCTGCTTAATAATAGAGGATACATTAAGGCTCATGTAATCTTACCACGGCATTCAAAGCTTTCTGTCAAAATTGCTATAATGTCAAGCTAATTAATAATAATGATGTTACGACCTTTTGTACTCAACATCCGATTAAAAAGCTTGTAGAGCAAAAATCCTTTAATGAAAATTGCCCTCTTAAATTAAGATTTTTTGTTAATATCGCATTTTTTCTGTTCCCTATTCCCCGTTCACCGTTCCCTCTAACTGACTTGATAATAAGGTTTTAGCCAATTAATATTAAACTGATTTGTACCGATTTAATATACCAACACAAAAGACAATAGCAGCTAATGTTAAAAAGACTGTTTGTAATCCAAAAAATGTTTCCGCAATACCTGCTAATCCTAAAGGTAAAGTCAAAGCAATATTAACTAAATTGTTTTGCAAGCCAAATACTTTACCATGCATTTTAGTTGGGGTTTCGGTTTGAATGGCAGTTTGCAATGGAATACCAACTAATGCACCAGACAATCCTAAGAAACCTATTAAAGAAAGTACAGTCCATAACTGGTTAGTAAATATTGCCAAACCAGCCAGGGAAA
>JBCCLY010000676.1:0-2843 GCA_039026655.1 Cyanobacteria bacterium P01_C01_bin.38
GGATATGTCCAGTCTATTTGACTGCGTTGCGGTACGTAAGCTACTTTTTCTAACTGTTGCGTTAAGGGCTTACCTTGATATAAAACTGTGCCGCTACTGTCAACTAACCCTAACATTGCCTTCATCAAAGTACTTTTGCCAGCGCCGTTAGGGCCATAAATACCCGTCAATCGCCCTGCTTTGATAACGCAACTCACATCTCTTAGAGCTTCAAGACTGCGATAGCGTACTCCAACATGAACAATGTTAATGCTTGCATTATGTAGTTTTGCCGCATCTTGGATCTTGTAAACGCGCTTTTGAATTGGGTTATCGTCGTCTGGCGAAAAGTTTGCACTTTGCATGAGATTTTTAACCGAGCAAATAAAAAATGAAAAGATTATGAGAATACTGTAACTTAAAAAATGAAAGAAAAATGAGAACTTTTGATACATATTATGAAAGTAAATACTCTATCGCAAGGAAGGTTCTGTTTTAACTGGTTATTAGGAATACTAGTAGGCTTATCTGTTGCTGCGTGTAATCAAGTAGGTTCAAACTCCGCAGATGATGATAAGCCTGATGTGGTTGCAACCAATACTATAATTGCCGATTTAGCTAAAAATATTGGTGGAGATGAAATAGATTTAACTAGTATTTTGCAACCTGGTGTAGATCCCCACGTATACGAACCCGTACCTAAAGATACGATTTCTTTAGAAGAGGCAGAGCTAATTTTATACAACGGTTATAACCTCGAACCAGGGTTAGTTAAACTCATACAATCGGCAGGTGTGGAAGCCGACAAATTAGCTGTAGGGGAAGTAGCCGCACCCTTGCAACTAGATGAAGGAGGAAACACTACAGTACCCGATCCTCATGTTTGGGGTGATGTTGAAAATGCGATAAAAATGTCAACTGCCATTCGCGATGCTTTGATTAAATTGTCGCCAGAAGATAAAGAGGAATTTACCGAGAATGCAGAAGAATTTATAAATCAGTTGAAGCAGTTAGATAATGAAATAACTCAACAACTTGCTACTATCCCCCAAGAAAAGCGAAAATTAATTACAACCCACGATGCATTTCAATATTACGCAAGTGCTTATGATATACCAATTGCAGGTACATTGATAGGCATCAGCACCGAAGAACAACCAAGCGCCCAAACCGTGAAAAAATTAGTAGAAGAAGTCAAAAAAACAGGTGTAAATGCAATATTTGCCGAAACAACAATCAACCCAGCCCTAATTAAAACAGTTGCACAAGAAGCAAACGTCAAACTAGCAGAGCGCGAATTATATTCCGATTCCATCGGCGCACCCGGCAGCGAAGGAGATTCTTATATTAAAATGATGAAAGCGAACACTAGTACTATAGTAGAAGCTTTGAGGGAGTGAGGGGTTGGGAGTTAGGAGTTAGGAGTTAGGAGTTATGAGTTATGAGTGATTTACCCATGCCCAATGCCCCATTCCCCATTCCCAACAACTAACAACTAACAACTAACAACTAACAACTAGCAGTTTACTAAAAATGCGTCCTATTGCTGTAGATTTGTTTGCGGGTGCGGGGGGAATGACTTTGGGTTTTGAACAAGCCGGTTTTGATGTTCTTGCTGCTGTTGAATTAAATCCGATTCACTGTGCTATTCATGAATTTAATTTTCCTTTTTGGTCTAGTTTATGTGCGAGCGTAGAGAATATTTCGGGGAAGAAAATCAGAAGACTTTCTAAGATTAAGAATAAAGAAATCGCTGTTGTTTTTGGCGGTTCTCCTTGTCAGGGGTTTTCGATGATGGGAAAACGGGCTTTAGATGACCCCAGAAATTCTTTAGTGTTTCACTTTTTACGATTAATTTTAGAGCTACAGCCTAAATACTTTGTCTTTGAAAATGTACCGGGATTAACTGTAGGTGAACATCAAAACTTTTTATTAGAAATTATCGGAGAGTTTGAAAAAAATGGTTATCAAGTAGAAGCAAATTATCAAGTTCTTAACGCCGCAAATTACGGAGTTCCTCAAGATAGAGCCAGATTATTTATATTAGGATGTCGTCAAGGTTTAAAGTTGCCAAAATATCCGCAGCCCCTGACAGCACCAAAAATATTTAAGAAATCAAAATACATTATCGTAGAACCAGATTTACCGGCAACACCTACAGTATGGGAGGCTATAGGCGATTTACCAGAAGTCGAAAACTACTTAAAATTAATCGATAGAGATTGGGCGATCGCCGAGTATGGTAAACCCAGCGATTACAGCAGTAAGTTACGGGGTATATCACCAATTGAAAATGACTACTCTTACGAGCGTTTATTTGATGCTTATTTTTTAACTTGCAGTACCCGCACCAAACACAGCGCTCAATCTATTGCCAGATTTGAGCAAACCCAACCCGGTAAAACAGAGCCAGTTAGCCGCTTTCATAAATTAGCTGCAAACGGTATTAGTAAAACCTTAAGGGCTGGAACACCCAGAAATCGAGGTGCTTTCACATCTCCTCGCCCAATTCATCCCAAAACACCAAGATGTATTACCGTTAGAGAAGCAGCACGCCTGCATTCGTATCCCGACTGGTTTCGCTTTCATCTGACAAAATGGCATGGATTTCGCCAAATAGGAAACTCAGTTCCCCCTTTATTAGCTAAAGCCATCGCTACACAAATCATTCACGCCTTAGAAATAGTTCCAGCTAAACCAGTTGTTACACGTGAATTAGGTGATAGTAATTTATTGCAATTGAATATGTCTCAAGCCGCTGAAAAATTTGGTGTTGCCCAAAACATTATCGAACCCAGGAAGAGGAATAGAGACAAAAAGGGAGTAGAGGGGGGAGAGGGGGAAGAGGGGGAAGAGGGGGAAGA
>JBCCLY010000677.1:0-2830 GCA_039026655.1 Cyanobacteria bacterium P01_C01_bin.38
ACTACCAACCTTATTGTGCTTTATTAAAAGTGTTGCAATAGTTGAAAATATTTTGGTTTGAATAGGTTCGATTGCATGGTAGAATATTTTTTGAAGAAAGTATAAACCGTGTATTGACGGTCGAGCGACATAAGAAATAGCTTCTGGAAGCGGCGAGGATTTTAAATACCTTGAGCAGCAAACATCTAAGCAACGTATTTTTCAAAGCGAATATTTTACAAAAATTAAATATGGGGTAATAGTCAGGAATTTATATAGCGTCGTAACCCAACCTACAAACTGTTAGAGTCGATGCCCGCATAAAGAGGGAGGGAGTGAGGGAGTGAGAGAGTGAGGGAGAGGTAATTGAATGGGGTTTTTACCCCAACCAATTACTAGCACCGTTTAGACGGTGGGGTTTTAAACCCTGCATGTTTCGATAACGTACTGTTAGTCAACATTTGTCAAATTTGAAGATGGGAGGGATGGTGTAATGCCATCCCTCATTTTCTATGATATTCAAATATTAAAATATCATTTCCAATGCCCTATGCCCTATTCCCAATGCCCATTCACGCTCCGCGTGAGGAGGTATACCCGTTATCTATCAAAACAAGGTGCGTGAAGACAATATCACATCACTCATAAACATTATAATTTGTCGAGGTCTTCACAGCACCCTACAAAATAAAGGTTAAAGGTTAAAGGATACAGGTCAAAGGTTAAAATATCATTTCCAATGCCCTATCCCCCATGCCCTATGCCCAATCCCCAATCCCCAATTCCCAATTCCCAACTACCAATTACCCATTCGCATCTAACCAAGTTTGTAAATCAGCCATGCTGTTAAAATCAAGCAACGCTTCACCAAGGTTTTCTAATTGTTCTAGGGAAAGGGTTTCAATTTGTTCTCGTATTTGTGGAGATAATTCTCCCACTCGTCGGTTTAGTAGACGGAGGATAAGATTTCGCTCTCCCTTCTCTCGTCCCCTTTGCTCTCCTTCTTCTCTTCCTTCTTCTCTTCCCTCCTGCTTGATATCCCGATAAAATTGGGTTTCCTCAAACGTAATCCCTAACATTTCTTCTACCTCCGTTCTACTAAGTTGTATAAATTTGTAGGCTATTATCGTCGTGATTAGTTCTATTATCGCTTGAGTTGATTGCTGAGTAGGTTCGTGTTGAGTTCGGTGCTTGCTCTTCTCTTACCGTAGTCAGCAGCATTACCGCGACTTCCAAGGGTAACTCGCGAATATTTCCTAATTCATCCAAATATATTCGATGAAATTGCTCCCCATTAAGTAAAGTTCTATGGGGATAAATATCGCTTTGCTCAGTATTACGAGATGGATAAATTACAACCATTTGTAAATCGCTGAACTTCCTACGATTACGGTAGAAATACAAATAGGATTCAGCCAACATCCTCTCGTAAAGCATTTCATCCGTTTGAAATTGTACCTCTACGAAGTAAACGATTCCTGGACTTTGATTTTCTGGTGGTATGAATACCCCATCGATTTCAAACTTCGTTTCCTTAACGGCTACCGAATCAAATGTGTATTCAGATGCATTTTCTGGGGAATTTGTCAACAACTCAAACAATAAAGGTGGATATTGTTGAAACAGTTTATAAAATATCGAATCTCGACGCATGAAGAATTTTGCTGCATTTTTTTTGTTAAATCTGAGATATATTGAACCATATTTCGGGGAATGAATAATTGGAAGATTCCTAGCTTGTAGGTTGGGTTAGACGCTTTTACAATTTGAGGTTGAATTGCCGAATATATGTAGCGTCGTAACCCAACACAAGAAGTTATCGTACATCTGAAGAACAATATTTTATTTATCCAAGTTTGTTTTGGTGTCTAACCCAACCTACAAACTTTAATACCAAAGGATTTTTTCTTCTTTTTAAAAAAGTATTTTATTTAACTTCAATAAAATAAAAATCGTATTTACAACTAGAAATACCAACCTTTATATAAATGCTAATTGTAAAAAATGCAGCAAATAACCTATAGTCAACTTGATGTAAAGGGTTAAAACGGTTATTACAAATTTAAAGAAAAATAAATAAACCACTATGTAGCTTCCGGATAATCTCGCAATCGGGTTATCATCATATATTGTCAGCTTGCAATCAGCATCTATATCCATGACTGCATCTAAGAACCAAAGTACAACGACTATCACCGATCATCGCACGGTGGATATCAGTAAGCTGAGTCAGATGTACCAGCATTATGTTGAAACCAAGGAGAAACATCCTCATGCGGTGCTTTTCTACAGGGTAGGTGATTTCTTTGAATGTTATTTTGAAGATGCTGTGACGTTAGCGCAGGAATTAGAACTTGTTTTAACTAGTAAGCAAGCTGGTGCTGATGTGGGCAGGGTGGCGATGAGTGGTGTTCCCCATCATTCTTGGGAGCGTCATGCTACTGGCTTAGTTGAGAAAGGTTATGCGGTGGTGATTTGCGATCAGGTGGAAGATGCTTCTCAAGTAACTGGTGGCAGATTGGTAAAAAGGGAAATTACCAGAATATTAACTCCCGGTACTCTGTTAGAAGATGGGATGTTAAAGGCAAGTCGAAATAATTATTTAGCTGCTGTGGTAATTGCGGGAGATAATTGGGGTTTGGCTTATGCCGATATTTCTACTGGAGAATTTTTAACTACTCAAACCAACGATTTGGAGCATTTAACCCAAGAGTTGATGCGGTTGCAGCCTAGTGAAGTATTATTTCCTACTAATGCTCCCGATTTAGGTGCTTTATTAAGACCTGGTGAAAAGTCAAATAGTTTACCAGAATGTCTGCCAACTTCATTTTGTTATGCACTGCGATCGCAA
>JBCCLY010000678.1:0-2830 GCA_039026655.1 Cyanobacteria bacterium P01_C01_bin.38
TACACTCCTTTAGCGGTTGAAACTGAAGCTATTAGCCAAAAAGATATTGGCATTGCTGATAATGAAATCATGTTTTGGTGTTGTCAATCGTTATTTAAATATTTACCGAACCATGATGATGTCTTTCCCAGAATTGCTAAAGAGTTAAGCAATGCTAAGTTTGTATTTATCCAACATAAAAGTAAATATGTTACTGAAGTATTTCGCCAGCGTTTAAGCGATGCTTTTGTGGAATTGGGGCTGAATTATCAAGAATACTGTATATTTTTGTCCCGCATGGATACCCAGACTTTTACCAGTACAGCAGCCGTGGCAGATGTCTTCCTAGATAGTATCGGTTGGTCGGGATGCAATTCTAGCTTGGAAGCGATCGCCCATAATGTTCCTGTCGTTACTCTACCAGGGGAAATGATGCGGGGACGGCATTCCATGGCAATCTTAAAAATGATGGGTATTGAAGAGACAATAGCATCTAGTAAGGAAGAATATGTGCAAATTGCCATCCGTCTGAGTAGAGATGCTCAATATCGTCAACACATCTCCCAGTTAATTGCCCAGAACAAGCATAAATTATATAACGATCTAGAGCCAATTCGAGCTTTAGAGGAATTTTTGTTTAATGTTGTTGGCAAACCAAAAATATCTACCACAGATAATATTGCTGATACCTTGCGTTTGGCTATTCAAGAACATAGAGCTAATCGTTTAGAAGCAGCAGAGCAAGCCTATCTAGAGGTTTTAGCAATACAGCCAAAGCACCCTGAAGCTTTATACGGGTTGGGTATGTTGTCACAACAAACAGGAAAATTGCAGCAAGGAGAAGAATTTTTAAGTTTAGCCGCAAAAGAACAGCCAAACTCAGTAAAAGTTTGGTTTAGTTTAGGTAATTTGTACCAACTTCAAGAAAAATTACCAGCTGCCGAAGAAGCTTACAGACAAGCTATTGCTCTGCGACCGGATGCAGCGCCAATTTATAATAATCTAGGCTATACCTTGGAGCAAATTGGTAAATGGAAAGAAGCTATAAATTACTATGAAAAGGCTTTGGAGGTTCAGCCCAACTGTATTGAAGCAGAAGTCAACTTAGGAAATTTACTTTATACTCAAGCTCGACTTTCCCCAGACAAGCGAAGTTACTACGCAAAATTGAACTACAAATTGGGTCTGAGTCGCAAAAAACTCAGAGATTTTCACAATGCTGAGATTTACCTTAAAAAAGCTTTAGAGTTGAAACCCGATTATGCAGAAGTTGTAAGATGCTTAGACGAGATTTCTGAAAGTACGAGAGCAAAAGTTTAAGAAAAAAATGGGGGGCAGACGGGTTTCAAATTTATTAGTCCCCCTGGTGGACAATGCGAGGTGTAGTAGGGTTAATAAAGCGCCGGATACTTTTAAAACATCTTCAGTGAAGTGTAATAGACGAAACAATTAACTATGAGCAGCGATTTTTTTGACTTAAGTCAATATTACTTTACTCGTAGAAAAGATTTAGTGAATCCAAGTAAAATAATTTACAATCCCTTATATTCTAATGTTAGGAAAATGAGAGGAAAAGACCAGATAATTGCTAATTCATCTATCGATTTAAAATAAAGGTATAAAAACTATGGCAATTATCCAAGTTGAGCATCCAGTCATTCAGAAATCTTCCTTTGAACCACAAAACCGACAAGATGGTATCAGTGGTGTGATGCTAATTCATAATGAAGCAGAATTTTTGGCACAGGTGATTGACACTTGGATTGATGCCATAGATGAATTAGTTATTGTTTTTAATGACTGCACAGATAATTCTCCTCAAATCATCGAAGAATATGAGAGGAAGTATTATCCTAAAATCCGGGCTTTTCATTACTTGCCACGGGTATATTCACCCAATACACAAGAGCAATTAGAATTAGATGTAAATAATATCAATTCTTTCACTTTTTATTCTAACTTTAACCTCAGTAAAACACGATATAAAACTTGTGTCATAATTAATGGAGACCATATTGGTATTCCTGAATATCTCAGGAGTATTTATAATTATTTGAAGCGAAAACCTCTTCAAAATACCGCCTTGTTTTTTTCTGGACTAAATCTCTGGAAACATCCAGATGATATCAGGTATCACGTCAATCTTAGGGACATTGCCCTTGGGGATGGAGATCTGGCATATTGGACTGTTTCACCCGAACATATTTTTGTAAAATTTCCAACTAATCCGCTATATAGTATAGTTAGATATCAGGGACTAGAGTGTTATTATCTAGGGTTTGTTTTCTGGCATACACGTTTTTTGAAAAAAGGCTATGGACAGGGCAACTATGGTCAGCATTCCATAGACAGGAACATATTCCCCTTTTTGGATAGTGCCATTCAAGAAGCAAAACTGGTTCCGTTATCTCCACAATTAAAGCAAAAAAACAAAGATTTTCAAAATGTTCCCTTGCGACGTTTTCTGCTTTATTTTGATGTTGGTTGTTTACCTGATGTTGCAGGTGTTGATAAGACAACTGAAATCCTGCAACAAGCTGTTCAACATTACCAAGCTAATCGCTTTACTGAAGCACAACAGGCTTACCGTCAAGTTTTAGATATTCAGCCCGAACACCCGGAGGCATTGTACAGATTAGGTATTCTGACTCAACAGATGGGGAATCCTCAGACGGCTGAGGAGTTGTTGAGTAAGGTTTCACAACTCCAGCCAAATTCGGTAAAAAACTGGTTTAGTTTGGCTAATTTACGACAATCACAAGGACAATTTAGCGCAGCTGTAGAGGCGTATCATCAAGCACTGAAATTACGTCCAGATTCAGCTCCAATTTACAACAATCTCGGTTATACA
>JBCCLY010000679.1:0-2830 GCA_039026655.1 Cyanobacteria bacterium P01_C01_bin.38
AATTGCTGATAAAGATGCTAGAACCGCTCCAAAAATCCCTGCATAAACTACAGAAGTAGCCATAGAACCGCTTTGGTCAATACAAAGTATGATATTGCGTAAATTACTGCGTTTGCGTCCGTAACCAATCCGAGTTTCGGGAATAATTGTTCGGTATTGGGGTTGATAATGTTTGAGATTAGCGCGAATAGTGCGATTCCAATCAATTTCATTATGACGGGGACGACGGTTACGAATAGCGCGATTAAGACTTCCCATTACCGCTTGTTGGGTGGGATTCGTTAGTTTTCGCTGCAATTCTTCAACAACTTTTCGCACCACTTGACGAGCTGTATCTTTGGTTTTTTCTGGCATTATATTGCTCAGGGAAAGCAAATTTGCAACCAAATGTACGTCTGGTTCCACTGCTGATAACATTTCCGGTTGCAGCAACATTTGACGCAAATTGAGCCGTTCTAGCGCGTCTTGCTGCATTACTTTGACTACTGATGAAGGGAAGTAAGTGCGAATATCTCCCAACCAGCGAGCAACTTTTGGTGACGAGCTACCCAAACCACCAGAGCGTTCGGAGTCGTATAATGCGTCTAAGGATTTATCAATTTTGGCATCAGCACCAGTTAGTTTACAGCCAGTACCATCAGCTTTTTTACTACCGAGAATGAGTCTCCATCGACGAAGACGATTGTCATTTGAATTTTGGGTCATAGGGATTTTGGATTTTAGATTTTAGATTTTAGATTTTGCGGAAAGTTGGGGGGGATAGATGTTCTTCCCCCAAACGCATCCTCGACGGATTTTAGATTATAAGTTTTCTTAGACGAGATTAGATAAAAAATACTATCGCAAGTGATACATGATTATATATATTATCTACCATTAGTGAGATTCATTCTCTAAAAGTTAGCGTTATATATTTATAGTTTACGAGTTAAAAACTTTCATGATAAGCAATATTTTTGATGGATTTTAAAATAAAATTTATCAAAAAACATTGATTTAAAAATTAAAAAAAAATATCGCATTCTCTACGATACAAGGATTATAGCAACATATTATTTTGTTTATAATTTCAATATCACCTGTCGATAGATATAGTTAAATCATCAACAAAAGGTATCAATAAAATATCTATTTAATTAATCATTTCAGAATTACTTCTATCTTTTGATTAACTCATTAACTCTTCTTTCGATAGAAGGAATTTATTAAAAAGTTTGACAATATTGGAACATACGCAAACAAAAATTAAATAGAGTATTACAGCGTAATAGCGAATGTAACTGATTATTTATACGCCATTAAAATAGCAAAGCGTAATTATTGTTAAATAGGAAATTGTCTATGACAGCTTACACAAATAATATCGAATACAAGAGAGCGGCTGGTTTATTCTACAGCCGTGACGAAGCAGAAGCAGCAGTTCGTGGATTGAGAGATGCTGGTTTCGACCAAGACAGAATTTCTGTGATAGCACGTGATGCCGATAAAGTAGACGGTGTTGAAACCACAGAGAAAGTTGGCAACAAAGCTGATGAAGGTGCTGCCGCTGGAGCCTTAACTGGTGGTGCTTTGGGCGGAATTACCGGCTTGCTAGTAGGTTTAGGAGCATTAGCAATTCCTGGTGTCGGTCCTATCTTGTTGGCTGGAACTGAAGCAACTGCGATCGCAACAACTTTAGCGGGTGGTGCAATTGGTGCAGCAACTGGTGGATTGGTTGGTGCTTTGATTGGATTAGGTATCCCTGAAGAGAAAGCAAAGGTTTATAGCGATAGAGTTGCTGGTGGTAGCTTCTTGGTAATGGTAACCGGTACCGAAGCTGAAGTTAAACGTGCAGAAGCAATTATGCAACGCTCTGGTGTTGAAGAATTCGGTATCTACAACGCACCTAATGCAGTAGCAAAAACCGCTCCTGATGCAGAAGTAGCAAATACTGATAACGTCAAGCTTTACGAAGAGCGTTTAATAGCAGACAAAGAGCGTCACAAAGCTGGTGAAGTTTCTGTAGGTAAGAAAGTTGAAACAGAAACCGCTAAAGTAGCTGTTCCTATCGAGAAAGAGAGAGTAGTAATCGAACGTACCACTCCTACAAATGAAAAAGCAGTTGCTCCCGGAACCGTAGATTTCTCCGGTAAAGAAGTTGCTCGTATGGATGTCTACGAAGAATCAGCTGATATCAATAAAGAAGCTTTTGTTCGTGAAGAAGTGAAAGTTCATAAAGAAATTGAGCGTGAGACTATAGAAGCTCAAGAAACGCTTCGTCGCGAAGAATTAGATATTGATGTTGATGGTAAACCCACAATTCATAGAGACCGATAAAGAGCGAGGGAGTGAGGGAGTGAGGGAGAGAGGGAGAGGTAATTGGATGGGGTTTTTGACCCCAACCAATTACGAACACCTTACAGACGGTGGGGTTTTAAACCCTCCTACCTCGACGATAAAAATTTGTGAAAGAAATAGAAATAGTAAACAGAGTATTAATTGTATTAACTTAAAACAGCAAACACTCTGTTTTCTATCTTCGAAATTTATTGAAATTAAAAATTACCGTAAGTGAGGATAAAATGAAAAAATTAGCAACATTAGTATTAAGTGGAATCTTACTTTTTGGTGCTGCTGCTTGCGACACAGACACAGCTAAAACCAGTTCTGATGCTCCCGATTCAGTTGGTGAGAATGTAAAAGAAGCAAGCAAAGTTGAAGAAACTCTAGAAGATGGTTCTAGTGAAATTCGTCAAAACCAATTAGATTCTGATATCAGAGCTAGAGAACAGCGTAACGATATAGCTGGTGACCAAACTGATAGAGCAGATTCCGATTTAGCAAGCGAAGT
>JBCCLY010000680.1:0-2827 GCA_039026655.1 Cyanobacteria bacterium P01_C01_bin.38
AATTAATAATTATGTATATACAAAAATAAATCTAAATTTTATCAGCTTTAATTATCTTTATTCAATATTTTCATTGTTTTCAAGTAAACAACATTGTAATAAAAATTATATTACTTGACGAGCCAAATATTTAAATAAAGTCAGCAATAAGTTGATTTAAAAAGAGTATTTTATCTTTTGATAAATATCATGTACTATGAGTTTTTTTTCATAAATTACCCGATAAAAAAAGGGTAGGGGAATCTATAAATAACTCGTACTAATTATATTAACCGCACACACAAAGGAGTTTTACTAGATATGCAACTAGAAGATTTGGCAGCAATTGACAACATAGAAAAAGAAGCGATTGAGCAACTCCAGAAGACAATTATTTATTTTAAAGGTCGTCCTGTTGGTACGGTAGCGGCTTTAGATGGCAGCGTAGATGCATTAAACTATGACCAATGTTTTGTCCGAGATTTTGTTTCATCTGCCCTATTCTTTCTGATTAAGGGAGAAACGGAAATAGTCCGTAACTTTCTAGAAGAAACTTTGAAATTACAGCCAAAAGATAATCAGTTGGATGCTTACAAACCAGGACAAGGTTTGATGCCAGCTAGTTTCAAAGTAGTATCAAAGAATGGAGAAGAGTATTTAGAAGCTGACTTTGGCGAACACGCTATAGCAAGAGTAACGCCAGTTGATTCTTGTTTATGGTGGCTGATAATATTACGTGCTTATGTAGTTGCTACAAAAGATTATTCACTGGTATATAAACCAGAATTTCAAACAGGTATCGGGTTAATTTTAGAACTGTGTTTGGCAACTCGTTTTGATATGTACCCAACGCTGTTGGTTCCCGATGGAGCCTGCATGATCGATCGCCGTTTGGGCATTTACGGACATCCTTTAGAAATTCAATCTTTATTTTATGCAGCATTGCGTGCGGCACGAGAAATGTTAATTTGTCATGGCAATCAAGATTGGGTGATTGCAATTGATAATCGTTTACCTATTTTACGCGCTCATATTCGCAAACATTACTGGATAGATATTAAACGTCTTAATGCTATTTATCGTTACAAAGGTGAAGAATACGGTAAAGAAGCTGTCAACGAATTTAACGTGTATGTAGATTCGCTACCATACAATGAATTAGCTAAATGGTTGCCCAAAAAAGGTGGTTATTTAGCAGGTAATGTTGGCCCCTCACAAATGGATACTCGTTTCTTTTCATTAGGAAACTTAATGGCGATTATTTGCGATTTAGCAAGCGAAGAACAGTCAGAAGCCATTATGAATTTAATTGAAAAAAGATGGGAAGATTTAGTGGGAGATATGCCCATGAAAATTACATTTCCTGCATTAGAAAATGATGAATATAAAATCATCACTGGATGCGACCCCAAGAACATTGCTTGGTCTTATCATAATGGTGGAAACTGGCCAGTTTTAATGTGGATGTTAACCGCTGCGGCAATCAAAACCAATAAAATATGTATTGCCGAGAAAGCAATTTATATTGCTCAATCACGTCTTCAAGAAGATGAATGGCCCGAATATTATGATGGCAAGCGAGGAAGATTAATTGGCAAACAATCCAGAAAATATCAAACTTGGACAATAGCCGGATTACTATTAGCAAAAGAAATGATCAAAGAACCATCTCATTTATCATTACTTAATTTCGAGCCATTTTCTATGGAAGAAGCTTCGAGAGCTTGCGAATTTGAAATTGACAGCTTTGATGCTTAATTAATTTGGGCATTGGGCATTGGGGATTGGGCATTGGGGATTGGGCATTGGGGATTGGGCATTGGTAATTGATAATTTTTATAATCCTTCTCACAGATTTAAGGTAAAGTGAGGAGGATTATTTTTGATATTGGGGAATTGAGAATTGGGCATAGGGCATTAGTAATTGATAATTGGTAATCGATGTAATTCAATAATAGTTAAATCTATAACTCCTAACTCCTAACTCCTAACTCCTCACTCTCCCCATGCCCCATGCCCTATGCCCAATCCCCCATCTTCCCGTCAACAAGCTTTAATAGCCCTGCGAGATGTCCATAAGGGGGCTTATGCCGACGTAGCATTAGATAGAGCTTTAAAAAAAGTTGATTTACCCGATAACGAGCGCCGTTTGGTGACGGAATTAGTTTACGGTAGCGTTAGAAGAGTGCGAACTCTTGATGCAATTATCGATCGGTTAGCCAAAAAAAAATCCCATCAGCAACCTTTATTACTCCGCAGTATTTTACATTTGGGTTTATATCAACTGCAATTTCAAGAAAGAATTCCTCCCAGTGCTGCGGTTAATACTACCGTTCAATTAGCTAAGGATAATGGTTTTTCTGGTCTTTCTGGCTTTGTTAATGGTTTGTTGCGGCAGTATATTCGGCTGAAGGAGGGGGTAGCGGGGGAAGAGGGGGTAGAAATTCAAAAAAATAAAATAATTCCGATTAAGTTGCCTGAAAACCCTGTAGAAAAATTGGGTATTTTATATAGTTTTCCCGACTGGATTGTAAATGTATGGATAGAGCAGTTCGGTTTTGCACAGACGGAGAAATTATGTGAGTGGATGAATCGAACTCCGAGTATTGATTTGCGAGTTAACCAACTAAGTTCATCTGTGGAGCAAGTTGAAGCAGCTTTACAAAATCGAGGTATTTCATCTCAACGACTTCCTAATTTACCCTACGCTTTACGTTTATTAAGTTCTCCTGGTGCAATTAAAAATTTACCTGGTTTTAACGAAGGATGGTGGACGATTCAAGATAGCAGCGCTCAAATGGTGAGCTATTTACTTAACCCTAAACCGAATGAAGTAATAATTGATGCT
>JBCCLY010000681.1:0-2823 GCA_039026655.1 Cyanobacteria bacterium P01_C01_bin.38
AGATAATACCTGGAAAGTTGATAAAGATACTAAAACCGGATATCGTGAAGTAATTCCTTTCGTATCTGAATGGATAGAATTATTCGATTTGAAAAATCCCCAAGCATTAACAATATTAGATAAAAAAACTTCTCAAATTAAATCCGTACAACAGATAAACTGGATGCGGAGAGATATATCAAGATGGTTTAGAAAAGTTGAAGTTGAATTTCAACCCTACGATTTACGTCATGCTTGTGCAATTCGCTCTCATTTACAAGGAATCCCCATCAAAGCCGCAGCAGATAACCTAGGGCATACAGTAGACGAACATACCAAAACTTATCAACGGTGGTTTGGAATTGAAAATCGGAAAAAAGCCTTTGGGGAAGTAATTAGTCAAAAATCAGTTATTGAATTGCAGAAAAATCAGATATTGGCTTTAAAGATGGAGAATGAAAAGTTGAAGTTGGAAGTTGAGAGGTTAAAATTCTCGGAGAATCGCTAAATTTTTAATACATTATTTTTCTTATTTTAAAAACTCTTTATTATCAAAAACTTATCCTTATATTTATAGTTTTTAAGTATTATCACTCTTATTCATAATAGAGATTAGTCAGCTATATTTGTGATGTAAATATCATCATATAGGTGGTATACAAACAGGGGCATTGAGGCATTTGGTTTTATGGCGATAGATTTTGGCACTATTATAGAATACTACGATAAAGGGTTCGGATATGTAGGTCGTACTTTCTCTAATTCTAATAAAAAAGTTTTCTTTCATATAACGGAAATCAGGAGAAAACATCCTGAATTAGCCCAAAAGTTAGACAATAACGAAGCTTTTGAAACAGTCAATTTTTGGTATGAAGTTGAAATAAATGAGAAAGGTAAACATAAAGGTAAGCCAAACGTTAGTAAGCTTTGGCTAAACGCGGGTAATATTCCTCAAAGCTATACACATGAATTATCTGGTTTAACTCAAAAAGTACAGAGTATCTGGAAAAATTTAGACTCTCCAAAACCTAGTTGGCTTGATCTTGTAACGATGCAGTTAGTGGGAATTGAACGTAGCCATGAACTAAGCGTTGAGCGAGATAACTTAGAAAGTCAACTTAAAGCAGCACAGGAGCAACGACGTATGGAGGAGACAGAAGCTCTACATGAAAATGAAATTAGGAAAATAGCGAACAAGTATGACTTAACAAAAGCGGAAGCTAATGAGTTGCATCAGCTATTAACCCAGATGCGTCCTTTAAAATTTGAACGTAGTAAGCAACTTTCGGCATATATTGTGGAACATCAACTTGGTTGTAATTATCCAAATATCTCAGGTATTGTAAGAATGGAAGAAGCAGGTATAGAATGGGATTTTCATGGGGGGTTTCCTCCGGATATTTATAAAATTATTTGCAGGGAACTCTATTTGAATAATCAGGGAACTCGTGCCAGAGCAGTAGGATTTACACCATTTGAATCTCTATTAAATAAATCAACCAAAGGCAAGTTTTAATACAAATTTGCTCTGTGGTTCAAATTCTAGATTCTTACTCAGTCCTATTTATAGGACTTTAGCTATTAGCTCGGGGTTTGCAACCCCGAGCGGGTGCAAAAGAAAACCTATTACATTGAATTAATAGGACAAATCACAACTCCACACATCTGGTAGTTAGTTTCAGTTAATTCTAAAATTCAGTTACATTCTCATATTGTTTCTGCTAACTGACTATTCAAAGACTCAAGATTGATTTCGTAACGCTCACACAACTCACTCACAATAGTCTTATCAGTATCAGCCAATCGGACTAAACCCCATAAAATATGTTCTGTCCCTATCGACTTTTTACTCTCAAGTCGAACAACCTGTAAGGCAAGCTCTAAAATAAACTTGCTTTGTGAATGAAGTTTCAGATTCTCGCCAGATTCAAAAGAATGCTCATCGATCGCAATGTTTAATGTAGCGCCATTAGCTCTAAGTAATTGAGCCGAAGTAGTCGTTGGATCTGCTAACAATCCAGCTAACAAATGCTCTGGCTTAACTTGCGATTCTCCCATCGCTACTGCTTGATTTCGAGCAAACTCGATTGCATTAATTGCTTTTTCGGTAAATCGCTCAAAACCAAAATCCAAACCAAAGAAATTTTTAACACGCTCTAATACTGTCTGCATAGATTTTGCCTCATAAATAAAAACGTCTTCGATCGCGACATTGAAAAGGTTGGCAATTTTAAAAGCCATATCTAAACTAGGGTCAAATTTACCCGATTCAAACCCATTCACCGCTTGACGACTCACTCCTAATTCTCTGGCAAGGTCAGATTGTGACCGTTTGTGCAGTTGTCGAAGTTCTTTGAGTCGGTTTTTCATCGTTTTTATCGTTCTCTGTCAAGTATTACTTGACATCCACAGATAAAATCATGTCAAGTGTGACTTGACAAATCAAAATTTATCAAAGGTGGTTTGGCGTAAAACTTTGTAGGTTGGGTTAAGCGGAGCGTAACCCAACATAATGCTTTAGAAATAAAGCTGACAAAATACTAATCGTTTTTAGTAACTGTTAAAACGAGTATAGATTTTCCTATTTGTATGAAAAAATTAGCTTAGATGTTGGGTTATGTCTTATCAGACGCGTAAAACATTCTTCAACCCAACCTATGCTTAGGTTAGTACAAAAATCTATAATAAGTGACTGTATTATAAAAACTACTCAAGATGTCGCTAGAACCGAAAGATACATCGCAAGGGATAGTAGGATTTGCGTTTGCTAATGCACTTGTCGCAGGTGAATACGATATTGCTTATAATATGCTCTCTACTTCACTTCGAGCAGAATTATCTTCA
>JBCCLY010000682.1:0-2821 GCA_039026655.1 Cyanobacteria bacterium P01_C01_bin.38
AATTCAGCGTCAAGAATTAGGTGATGCTACCTTAGAAAGTTTACTTGCTGACTTAAAACAAGCTGAAGCGTCATCAGATGAAAATCAAAATAATACTCCTCTATATCTAAAATTAAAAGCTTTAGTTTATTTACAGCCAGAGACAAGTCAAACTTTAGGTAAACTATTAGTTACTGCCGATGCTCAGAGTTTAACCATGCAAATTCTATCGGGAGCATTAAGTGCTGTGGGTAATTCTCAAGCACAAACCGCACTTGTTAATACTATTAATGCTCGCAGTCAAGATTGGGATGCAATGTATGTACTAATTCCTAGTTTGGGTTCGATAAATAATCCTAACGATGAAGCAGAAGATATTTTAAATAAATTAGCATTTAATTCTCAAGACGAACGGATTGCTTCCACCGCTCAACTAGCTTTAGGAACAGTAGCATACAACTTAACTCAAACAGCGCCGAATAGAACTAATAAAATTGTTAAACAGTTCGTACAAAAGTTATCAAGAGAAAAATCTGAACAACAAATTATCCAATATTTATTAGTCTTAGGAAATACTGGTTCTGCAAATGCCTTTGATACCATAATTTCTTATAGAAAAGCTCCCCAACCAAAAATTCGCTCGGCTGCAATATCGGCATTAAGGTTAATTGATGGTAAACAAGTTGACAATGTAATTACAAAAATATTAACTGAAGATGCAGACGATAGCGTCAGATTAGAAGCCGCAACAATATTAGGATATCGAGAAATAAATTCAGAAACTTTTAAAATCCAAAAACAGGCATTTACTTCGGAAAAATCTGTTACAGTTCGTTTAGCGTTGTTAAAAAATTTATGGGAAGCTCGCGAACATTTTCCTGAAGTTGTCAATCTTGTTAAGCAAGCTGCTCAAAACGATACTTCTACCGAAGTTAAAGAAGCAGCAGCAAGTATTATTGAAACAGGTTTTTAATTCGTTTGTAAGATGTTCTGATGGGTAATTTCATGTTTGTAGTTGGGACTTTTAGTCCCTCGGAGCGATAAATCGCCAACTACAAACCCATCATTTTTTATGGCACAAACCACTTTCTGACTAATTCTTTTCCTGCCTAACGTCGGGAGACGTAGCAGTGCCCCGTCTCTACAATTTATTTTTCTTGATAATTTTTTACGTTAATCTTCTCTGCCAATAAAGTAAACAAAACAATCCCGCAAAAATCCGCAGCTAAATCGACTAAATCAAAGCTGCGGTTAGGTGAAAATCTTTGCAAGCATTCTTCAATAAATACAAAGCAGCTAATAACAATCGGCACTAAGGGAAGAGAAAAATTGAAAATATTTATTTTACGCTTATTAAATGCTAAATGTCCCAAGAAAGCCGAAAATCCCATTAGTATAAAATGCATAATTGTATCAAAATAAGGGAAGCGCTGTATTTCGTTGGGAATAATCTTTAAATAAGCCGATATTGTTATTGATAAAATAATACCGATGTAAAACCAAAAGGCGATCGCCCAAGTACGATTAGTCATTACAAGTTATTTATATAAAATGAAAAAGCGTTTGTTAATAGCTTCAAGCATAACAAACGCTTTTACGTGAATACACAGATAAATTAGTGATAACAGAGACGAACTATTTAAGTATTAGTCATAACAGGTAAAGTAGCTGTCATATTGTCCTACCCTCCCTGCAAATTCGCTTGCTCTTGCAACCAAGAATCTACTGGTTGTCCATCTTTGCGCTTTAATTCAATTTCAACAACCATTACTTCTTTTGAACCTGGAGGTGCCGGTTTTTTGTGGAAAATAATGTCATAATCAGCTGGATTTTGATTGCGCTCTTTTAACCAATCCTGTACTTTCGTAGTTGCAAAGAACGATTGCCCTTGCTCAAACATCGAAGTAATCTGCATTTGCAGGTTGTAAGGATTTAGTTTACCCATTGTAAAGCTACCTTTGTAAAGAAATTTTGAGTTTGGGTATTATCCCAGTGGTTTTTTATATAATAATTCTTGTACGGCAGGGAGTGCCGGAATTAACGCTTGAGGAGCTAGTTGCAAGACTAGGATAACACTGATTCCAGATATAGGCAGTGTGCCCAAGAAGCTAAACCCTCGTGGTTTATGCACTTCAAAATTTTTAAGGATGAGCAGACTTTTGTCTGCTCCCTAAAATATTTTAACTACTCTTCTATAACGCTTGCTTTCATATCAGTTTTGTGATGTTCTTTAATAAAATCGAAGGCGTTGCTGAATTCGGGTATGAATTTAAATGTAGAGACGCGTTAGCGTTCCCAGGTCGCGTGCGGCTCAGCGTGCCCGATAGGGCATTATATCGCGTCTCTACAAAGGTTTCGATTATGCGATATATCAAACTCATACATCAAATCAGCAACGCCAAATCGAAATGATGTTTTCACATGGTTGGAGACGTAGCACTGCTACGTCTCTTAATGTTTTTCGTAGGGTGTGTTGTCGCGTAGCGCAACGCACCATCTATCTAACCGCTTGGGAGCATCCCAATTTTGCAGAAATAAAATTTGTAGTGCGAGCATCTTGCTCGCTAGCTACTAATAGCGAGCAAGATGCTCGCACTACGAAAATAAATTTACATATTTGGGATGCTCCCGTAAAAATAGCGAGCATCTTGCACGAAGCGTATCGAGCGAGCAAGATGTATGTCCTCCGGACACGCTTCGCTAACGCACTACTTATAATTTCACTATTTGCTACTTCCAACTCCTAACTCCCAACTCCTAACTCCTAACTCCCAACTCCTAACTCCTAACTTACAAAGGCGTTACCCAATAAGTAACTCCTCGAATAATTTTCTTATGAAAA
>JBCCLY010000683.1:0-2815 GCA_039026655.1 Cyanobacteria bacterium P01_C01_bin.38
CTGTAGTAGGAATCTGGTTTACCGCTTTGGGAATCAGCACAATGGCGTTCAACTTGAACGGTTTCAACTTCAATCAGTCTGTAATCGACTCTAGCGGTAGAGTTGTAAATACCTGGGCTGATGTATTGAACCGCGCTAACTTGGGTATGGAAGTAATGCACGAAAGAAATGCACACAACTTCCCACTTGATTTGGCTGCTGGCGAAACCGCTCCTGTAGCAGTAAGCGCTCCCGCAATCAACGGTTAATAATTGAATAATTTAGTTAAAATTTAAATAAGTTTTAGCTTGCATATAAAGCACTCTTCCGAGACGGGAGGGTGCTTTTTTGTTGTGGATATAATCAGACGGGCAGGGATGCCTATCCCACAAGAGTTTTGATTGAGTTTTTTAGGGATTAAAGCCAAAATAGCCAAAGTTAAGAAAATTTTGGTAGCTTAAACACCACATACAGCATCTTGCAGGTAAACGAGGTACAATTTTGTATATCACAATTGCGAACTCGAACTTTAAAAACAGTATAGCCAGTTCCAGGTATTTGGTCGCCTAAATAATCTCCAGTTTGTAATTGTTCGATAATTGGCTGAATATCGGACTTAATATGGCGATACTTTTTAGATAAAGTACGTAATCGCTGCTTGAATTCGTCTGTAAAATTAACTTGAATTGAAGATGACTCACTCTGCATCAATACCATCCCATAGTTCTGAAACAGGTTTGGTTTTTGCTTCAGAAGCTTGTTGCAGCGAAGTCTGAAGACTTTCTAATATTGAATCTTTGGGTTCATCATCTTCATCTATATCCGCTTCTGGAAATAGTACAATTACTTTGACACGGCTTGATGTATTAACCGTAAGTGGTTCGTCTAACAGCAATTGACCGTTTTTATCGACAGTCCCCATTATTTCTTGTGCTTTCATAATTTTCTCTTGAGTAAGACCTATCTTTTTTGATTCTGATTGTAAAGCTGGCGGTTGAAACCGCTTCTACACAGGCAAAGTCCGCCTACGCGGACTAGATATAAATTCTGTAATTTTTTTCTAGCAAAAAGTTATGACGGTGTTTCTTTATCAGAAAAGATTGCGGAAGCTGTTCCCAATGCTCATGTTGTAAAAGCATTTAATATGTGTCAAGCAAAGGTTTGGGAAATGAAACCGCCAGTTTTTGATGGTAATCCTTTAGTAGTAATGTATTGTGGAGATAACAATCAAGCTAAAGAGAAAGTTGCGGTTTTAATTAAAGATGTTGGCTGTGAAGCTAAAGATATTGGTGATTTAAAATACGCTCGAATGCTTGAACCTGCTGCTGCAATTGTAATTAAACTTGGAAGCCTATCAAACAGTTTTGATTACAGCAGGTACGAGTACCACTGGTTTAGCAGCAATCTCAATTGCGAAAAAAGTTGGTGCGAAAATTATTGCGACAACTCGCACTAGTAAAAAGCGCGATGTTCTGTTAAACGCAGGTGCAGATTATGTGATTGCTACCGAAGAAGAAGACTTAACTAATCGGGTTATGGAAATAACCAACGGTCATGGTGCAGATGTTATTTATGATGCAGTAGCAGGGACGCTCAGCGAACAGCTAGCGCAAGCTGTAGCTATTCAAGGTCACTGGATTGTCTATGGTCTTCTCGACACAGAAAATATCGCTGCGTTTCCTTGGATGACTGCTTTTATCCGCAGTTTCAGGTTTTATGTTTATAAAGTATTTGATTTTACTGGTAATCGCCATCTCGGTTTGTTAGGCAATGAAGAAGCTTTCAGTCGTGCTAAAAAGTTTATTGCTGGGGGATTGGCAGATGGGTCTTTTCCTGTGACAATTGACCGTGAGTTTCAAGGATTAGAAACCCTACCTGATGCTATGAATTTTATGGCATCGAATAAAGCTAAGGGAAAGATTGTTGTCACGATATAGTCATTATTTCAAGAGGAAAATAGCAATGAGTTTAGAAAATAAAGTTGTGATTGTTACAGGTGCTAGCAGTGGAATTGGGGAAGCCATTGCTAGAGAATTAGCCGCTGCTGGTTGCAAAGTAATGTTAGCTGCACGTCGAGAAGAACGACTCAAATCCCTTATGCAAGAATTAGGTGATGGTGTTGCTTTCCACCTTACTGACGTTACCAATGCCAAACAAGTACAGGAAATGGCAGAAGCAACTATCAAGCGTTTCGGTAAGATTGATGTTCTTGTTAACAATGCAGGAATAATGCCTGTAAGTCCTTTAATTGAGCGAAAAATAGACGAATGGAATAAAGCGATTGATATCAATATTCGTGGTGTCTTACATGGAATTGCTGCGGTACTTCCTCATATGAACGAACGCAGTAGCGGTCATGTTATTAATATTGGTTCGATTGCTTCATTCCGAGCTTTGCCTAATTTCGCTGTCTATTGCGGTACTAAGTTTGCTGTTAAAGCTATTAGCGAATGCTTGCGTCAAGAGACTTTAGGGAAAGTAAGAGTAACGATTATCTATCCTGGTGCAGTGGAAAGCGAATTGATTCAATCTAGTAACGACGAACAAACCATTAATCAAATTAGTAAAGATTTTAGTGAGGTTAGTTTTATTCAGCCCACTGCAATTAGTAATGCAGTACGTTATGCAATCGAGCAACCAGATGAAGTAGCGGTTAACGAAATTGTGGTTCGTCCATCCAATCAAGAATTATAAATATAGGACTCCTATTTGATTTTTGAAAAAACTCCGTACATCTGAAGAGTATTAAAATCAAAGGTAGTGTGTCGGATGAACCACTCAAACATCCACTTTAGATGAGAAAATGAAGGGATTAATGCACAAAAACGTCTGACCC
>JBCCLY010000684.1:0-2814 GCA_039026655.1 Cyanobacteria bacterium P01_C01_bin.38
AATTATGATTAATTATTAGGGAGCAGGGAGTAGGGAACGGAGAACAGAGGAAAAAGATAGTTATTATTAATAATTTTGGTTCATGGGTAGTTGGTATGTTTAAATTTTAGAAAATAAAGCCCAAACTTCTTCCGTGAAACGAAATTATCCTTGTGCAAGATTATATAGTGATTCCAATTAATTTCCGTAGTGCGTTAACGCAGTGTTTCCGTAAGGAAATGCATCTTGCTCGCTAGCTGTCAGCGAGCAAGATGTATGTCCTCCGGACACGCTTCGCTAACGCACTACCAATCATATGTTTTTTCCGCAGGAATGACTATAATTATCTAAAAAAAGGTTATTTCGCTACTCCCCATTCCCTGTTTCCTATTCCCCATTCCCCATTCCCTACTCCCTACTCCCTACTCCCTTAAACATTACTATAAGATAATAAAATTTCATCAACCTTTTCTAAAGTCAAATTTTCTTGTTCTGCTAATTGTTTAATTTCCCGAGTAATTACTTGAATTTGAGTTGAATTTAAGTCTAATCCGAGTTGATTTACTCGATGAGTTAAAGCATGAGAACCTGTAAGTTTATGATTAATTAATACTTTTCGCGTTAAGCCAAAATCGCTGGGAGAAATTTGTTCGTAGGTATTCGAGTTATTTAAGATTGCTTTTGTATGAACTCCGGCTTTATGAGTAAAGGCATGTTCGCTAACTATACAGTGATCGAAAGGGATTTCAACTCCCAGTTTATTCGCTACTATTTGATGTAAATTTAAAAGATTTTTTAGGTTATATTTAGTATGTAAAGCTTCAGAGTTGAAGGTATATAAACGGGCAATTAACCCAGCTAGAGGAGTAATTCCGTTTCTTTCGCCGATTCCTAATACCGATGTATCGAGATGGGTAGCACCTGCTTCAAAAGCTGCAAAACTATTTGCGATGGCGCATCCGGTATCGTTATGAGCATGAAACTCGATGTCTTGAGAACAACATTGACGCAAAGTCTGTACTAATTGAGAAACTTGTTGTGGTGTGGCAACACCAACGGTATCGGAAATTCCTAAACGATTAACAATTCCTAATTCTGCTATGGCAATATAGACTTTGAGTAAATCTGATAGCGAGCTGCGGAAAGAATCTTCTGTAGAAAAACGTAGTTCTGTTTGAGGGCTTTGTTGATGAATAAAGCTAATTACTTCACTAGCAAGATCGATGACTTGATTAATTTCTTTACCATGACCAAATTTACGTAATAGTGGCGAGGTTGCCATAAATATATTGATGCCATTAACGCCCGTATCTAAAGCTTTTTTAGCATCATCTAAATTACAGCGAATGTGAGTTAAAATTTTTGATTGAAAACCATTATTAGCTAACGTTTGACAATCTTTATAGGATTGAGGAGAAACGCATGGAGATGTAACTTCTATATATTCCACTCCAAAAGCATCAAGTTCTGTTGCAATCTCGATTTTATCTTCAGAAGAAAAGTTAGCATAACTAGATTGTTCGCCTTCACGCAAAGTAGAGTCAATAATCGCTAACTTATTGAATAACATTAACTATAGTTCGTAACAACTTGATTTATTTTACAGCAGTTTTGTTTGGTTATAAACGGTTTTTCAGAATAAATTATCTATGTATCTTTTGATATATATTAAGTACGTTGGCGTTGAAAATTATAATTAAGACGAGGGAACAGGGAGTAGGGAATAGGCAATAGGGGTAAGGGTTTAAAGTTTATTTATATTTTATTACATGGTTCTTTTTATTTGTGCCGACTTACTTATTTATTTTTTTTGCTTTCTTATTCTTGTTTCCTGTTTCCTGTTCCCTGTTACCTATTCCCCATTCCCTTACTTTCACTGTTTGCTCAGCATTATTAAATACAAACAATACCGATTTACTTTCTTAGTTTTCTTCGTTTTATTACTTTTTCCAATAATTTTAACACAAAGAAATTTAGCTTAACGTTAAAGTATTTGAAGATGAGTAAACCGCAGGGTTAAAATGTAAAAGCTTTTTTTGTTTAGCTATAAAAAATTGTCATCAGGTAAAATTTACTAATGAAAAATCGCAATAAAAGTTTGCAAGGTAGAACAACTATAGTTACAGGTTCTGGTCAAAATATTGGTAGAGCAATAGCATTACTTTTTGCATCATGCGGTGCGAATGTTGTTATTAATGGACATAAAAATCAAGAAGCGATTGAAAAAGTTGCTCAAGAAGCTCGCGATTTAGGTACTCAAGCAATTGCAGTAATGGCTGATGTGAGCAATCCCGAAGCAGTTCAAAAAATGGTTGATACTGCTAACCAAAAATTTGGTGCGGTTGATATTATTGTTTCTAATGTTTCACTGAGAAGAAAACAATCTTTCTTAGATATTTCGATTGAAGATTGGCATCAAGTTATTAACACAAATTTGAATTCGGCATTTTATTTAGCCAAAGCAGTAGTAGCGGATATGAAAGCTAGAGGATGGGGACGAATTATTCATATTTCTGGTTTTGACGGAACAATTGGTGCATCCCATCGCGCTCATAATGTTACTTGTAAAGGTGGTTTGGAGGCTTTGGTAAAAGGGCTTGCTACAGAATTAGGACCATACGGAATCACCGCAAATGCGATTAGCCCCGGTACAATAGATACTCATCGCATTGCTAAAGATTATCCCGATTTAAAGGCTAAATACGAACTTTTAAAAAAGCTTATTCCCGTGCGTCGTTTGGGAACTTGTGAAGACATCGCAGAGGCTTGTTTGTATCTTGCATCAGATTATAGCGGTTTTGTCAACGGTCAAGTTATTCAAGTTAATGGTGGTGC
>JBCCLY010000685.1:0-2811 GCA_039026655.1 Cyanobacteria bacterium P01_C01_bin.38
ATAAAAATTACGGGCTGTGGTATATTTTCCTAGCTTTTCATATAGTTGAGCGTAGGATTCAAAGGAATTTAGTTGTTCGCGGGGGCTTCTTAAGTATGAGGCGATCGCCAACCGTTGTTCTAATAATTCGATTGCACGATTGTACCGACCTATCGAACCATGAGCAGCTACTAATCCGTCGATTGCTCGTAATTGATTTTGATTATCTCTTGATGCTTTAGCAAGTCTTAAAGCGGTTCCATAAGTACCAATTTTGTCATTATAATTACCAACTACTTCGTAAGCTTCACCTAGATTATTTAAGGTGTTTGCTTCACCTATAGGGTCGCCAACTTTTCGCCGATAATTAAGAGCGTTTTTGTACAGTTTAACTGCTTTATTGTAATTTCCTAACCTTGCAGATGCTAATCCTAAATTACTTAAGGATATTCCGTAACCTTCATTACTATTAAGGTTTTGAGCGATTGTTAATGCTTGCTCAAAAGTGTAGAAAGCTGTTTGAAATTCTCCTTTTTGTAGCAGCAAGGTGCCGATGTTATTCAACGCAAAAATCTGACTTTGAAAGTCTTTGGTGTCGCGGGCGATCGCCAAACGTCTACGAATTGCGTCGTTGGCTTTTTTATACTGCTTTAATTCAATGTAACTTTTGCCTAAAAATTCGTAGGTTAAACCAAGCGCATTTAAGTCACCAATTGAATGGTAAATTTCTCTGGCTTGTAATAAAGAGTCAACTGCTTTATTCGGATTTCCTTCGACATTCTGTCTTTCACCCAAACGCAGCAAAGTATCTGCTTCATCCCTTGATTGCTGCAATACTTTTTTGTCTATTTGAGGATAATGTAGTTGTTGGGTAATATCAGCAGCAGTTACAGCTATAGGACTTAATAATAAGGAAAATAGTAAAAAACCAAAAGCCTTGTTAAGTTTGTTGGGACGCTTCCGGGCACTATAGTAGGATGACTGAAGTTTAGCTATTGCTAGTAGATTCCATTGTTTCATATAAATTTACCGTCAAAAATTCGTTTTAAGTAAAAGGATTTACAAGATATGAAATTATTACCAGCATAGCTTTTTACTAATAAGTGTTTTCACGCAGAAACCGGTTGAAGGAAATTTTCACCCAAGTATATAGCACGGATGTCTGCTGGTAATTTTTCTTCTAGCATACGATAACCTTGTTGAAGAAAATTTGCTACTTCGTTCGGAGAAATACCTTCTCCCTCAGCTTGTAAATAAGCTGCAATTCTCGTTTCACTCCAGTGGAAGGTTTGAGCCATTAAGACTATTAATCTTAACATTGGTGGTAATTGGTCTAAAGACTGCTCTACATAGCACCACAGAGGCGGAGAAGTTGTTTTGAGGGAATAATGAATACTTTCGGTAGGAGGTAGTTCTGTTTCATTGATACAGTAAGCAGTCATATTAATCAGCCAGTTTTGTAAAGTCATAGCTGGTGCATTGGGATCTGTACTTTCTAAATTCACCCCACCAACTTGGTAGTAAATATGTTTCCAAGTCATGGCAAACAGGTAATCGGCTTGTACTGGCGAACGCGCTGAATGCATAATCAAGGTGTAGACGATAGGACTATATCGGCAAAAAATCGCCGTAAAATATCTCCCTGCGTCTGGGTGCTGTCCAAATAAATTTATCAGTTCTTGGTCGCTTTTATGGAACAGTGACTTAACTAGAGGATGGTTGGATTCTGGAAAATGAGGAATTTGCACAGTCTTTTTTAGTCTATGTTGCTAGAATTATTTGAAGAATGTATATTTTTCGTTAATCGCATAATATCTTGGTGTTGATGTATTTAGCACGAACATTTAGATTAAAAGTTTTCATACATACTTAAGTATCATTCTTGATGTTGGTCTTATTTAATTGTCTCGGATCGGGTTTTAGATTAAATATTTTAGATTAAACTTCTACTTATGGTTGAGCTGATGGTCAATCCACAATGATTAAATCATGCAATTAATAATCCAAATAATCCAAAATTTGGTTTGGTAAAATTTGGCGGAAAGAACATTTATACCGCCGAATAGCTTAACTTTAAGCAAAATCTAAAATTGATTCAATTCTTATATATTTACTAATTTGTTCATGGTTACACCAGTTAACGCAATCGCTTACCTATTTACTCCGACTACTTTAGGTTCTTTTCTGCCGTTGGATAGCTTGTTTTCCACGCAGGGGATAATGGTGATGCTCCTTGCAGCTTATGCTGGAGCAATGTGGATGTTTCTTAGCAGCGCTCCAAAAGTACATACTATTATGGTTTCCGATTTAGAGGTAGCCCGAGATTTATATGAGGGGCTATTAGATTTACCGGCAGCTGAAGTACCTTTGCACTATTATTACAATTACGAACAAACAATCGGTGCAACGGGAATCGATCCGATGTATTTAGGTAGCAGCCCTAGCTATCCAAGTAGGATGTCAAATGCTACTGAAGGACTTTGGTATCAACTCAAGAAAAATACTCAGCTACACGTAATTACTGGAGCCAGTTTAGGCAACAAAAATCAACAGCGTCACGTATGCTTCGATCGCGATTGTCTAGAAATGATTTTATTACGAGTTGAAACACGAGGTTTAAAATTTAAAATTCGCAATCGCAAGCCACTGAATTTTTTGGTAAAAGATTACGACGGAAGAGTTGTGGAAATGGCAGAAGTTGCGAATTAGGGAGTAAGAGTTAGGAGTTAGGAGTTAGGAGTTAGGAGTTAGGAGTTAGGAGTTAGGAGTTAGGAGTTAGGAGTTAGGAGTTAGGAGTTAGGAGTTAGGAGTTAGGAGTTAGGAGTAACTAAA
>JBCCLY010000686.1:0-2808 GCA_039026655.1 Cyanobacteria bacterium P01_C01_bin.38
GGTAAATCTTTGTCTACAACGAGATTAAAGGCAATACCTTTTTGTTGCGCTCTAATCTGACAAATTTCTGTCACACCATGCAAAAAGCCTTTTAAATAAACGGTACTGGGAAATAATTCTAATTTACGGGCTTCAATTTTAGAAAGGTCTAGGATATCATTTAGTAACATCAGCAAATGCGAACCGCATTGATGAATAATTTTTACATTTTCTAAATTTTTACCCTTAATATCTTGATTAATTTCTAATACTTGAGCAAAACCTAAAATACCGTTAAGTGGCGTGCGTAACTCGTGGCTCATGTTCGCCAAAAAATCACTTTTAGCTTGATTTGCACTATCAGCAGCAAGTTTCGCTTCTTTTAATTCGTGGGTTCTTTCTTCTACTTTTATTTCTAAGGTTTTAGAATAATCTAGTAATTTGTTATTAGCAGTTTCTAATTGCTTATTAGTCTGTACGAGTTTCTTTTGTTTATAAGCATTAGTAGTGGCAACAACGCTACTAATAAAAGCTGCTAAAGCTGGAGTAACTGGAATTAAAAAACCGTTTAAAAATATCCAGTAGCTACCACCAATAAACGCCGTAGTTATTGTAATAGTTGCCCATAAAATATTGCCTCCCGGAAGCCGCTTTTTTTTATAAGTTCTTGCTAAACACCAACTACCAATTGAACCGATAGCCGAACATAATGTTATCCAAATCGGAAAATGTATTCCTGACAAACCTTTTATATTAGCCTTTCCAGTTTTGGCTCCGTTTACCAATTGCAAAGCAATATTGGCATGAATCACAACCCCTGGAGTTGGATTTCCCTTAATTAACCAAGATGAGCTAAAAGGAGTTGCAAAAAAATCATTGGTACTCTCAGCAGTCGAACCGATAAACACCATCCGATCGCGCATCATATCTTTGAGTATTTTCCCGGCTATAACATCGCGCATTGATACCGTTGTAAATGCTGTTTCAGAACCGTACCAATTGAGTAAAAGTTGATATCCGTCTGTTTGTGTATAACCAGCTTCTAAATTTGTAAGCGGCGAATGAATTTGTTTACCTAGTTTGAACTTTTCGAGTTTCTCATCATAAACTTCTAAAGAAATTTCTTCTGCTTCCAGATACTTTAAAGCAACAAGAGCAGCTAAACTACCCTTTGCAGCATCGTTTTCGTCCTTATCTTTCGCCGTCAACAAAACACGCCGCACATGGCGATCGCCATCTAAAACCAAGTCAGCTAAACCCACCTGCCCCTGCTTTTTTAACTCCGGTGGTGGCTTAACTCTTTGTCCAATCATTTTCTCAACTCCGAATAAATTAGGAGTAGTTTGAAACACTTTGACAAGTTGTTTGTGTCCCTTTCCTTCCGGTAAATCTCGGTATAAATCTAAACCGATAGCCCGAGGTTTTTGCAATCTAATTTTATCAAGTAGATCGGCAAGTTCAGCATCAGGAATTGGCCATTCTCCCACAGATTGAATATCTTTTTCATCAATAGTTACTATTACAACACTATTTAAATCCTGCGGCTCTTGTAATTGAGAACGCAATACAAAAAACAAATCTCGGGTTTGCCATTCCGATAAATTAAATAATCCTACCCCCTGTGCAATTAAAACAGTAGCAGTCACCGCAGGAGTAATAATAAAAATACTTCGATTTCGTTTAAAAAAAGATTTTAGTTTAGACCACATAAAATATTAAATAATTGGGAATTGGGGATGGGGGATGGGGAATTGGGGATGGGGGATGGGGGATGGGGAATGGGGAACAGGGAACAGGGAATGGGGAAGAATTAAGAATTAAGAATTAACATTATTTATAGATAACCTTTTTTCTCTTCCCTGTTCCCTGTTCCCTGTTCCCTATTCCCTATTCCCTATTCCCTATTCCCTACTCCCTACTCCCTACTCCCTACTCCCTACTCAAAAAAGACGATTCCAACTAAGAAACCGTCTTGCTTAACATTTAGTTAAAATTGCTCGCTACGACTGGAGCTTTTTCAATTTGTTGAAGTCCAACGGATTCGAGCAATTCTGACCATTCTTTATTTAAGTTGGCGTTATTTGGTTGAGTAGCTCGCAATTTAGCTAAAGTTGCTAGGCAGTCATACCAAACACCATGTTTGCCGAAAGCTGTTGCTTGCTTGAGTAAATCTTTCTGCTGCATTGATGCTGCTATTTCTGGATGCGGTTGAATGCGCCTAATCCAACCATCAACGTAAGGCGTTCTAGTGGTAAGTTGTCCATCAATTTTTAATGCTAGAAACCATTGGTAGTTCTTCTCTAGCTGTAAATCGGTGGGAACTTTAATCGTAATAACTTCAGTCTGACCGGATACTGGTACCTTCATTTCATGTAAGGTATTACCCTGGGCATCCTTCAGACTAAAAACGCCTTCTCTTGCTTGCGAATAAGGCAAATAAACTAAAATATCAGCACGTTGAGAAACTGTTGTTCCAAAGTAGGTTTGAGGTAAAAGTGCCAAAATAGCCGCCGGTTGATCTATATTGCTATGGGGATAATTTAGATAGCGGCGACCTTCCCGAGATGCACCACCCGCACTACTTTCCGGAGCAGATTCACCAGATCTGCGGGTAAATAAGCCGTCGCGAGATCCTCCTCCTGTTGCTTGACTCGGTGCAGATTCACCAGAACTGCGAATAAATAAACCGTCGCGAGATCCTCCACCTGTTGCTTGACTCGGTGCAGATTCACCAGAACTGCGAATAAATAAACCGTCGCGAGATCCTCCACCTGTTGCTTGACTCGGTGCAGATTCACCAGAACTGCGAATAAATAAACCGTCGCGAGA
>JBCCLY010000687.1:0-2805 GCA_039026655.1 Cyanobacteria bacterium P01_C01_bin.38
AAGCAATCCGATGGTAAACAAGCATGGCTCGATACTAATAAAATTCCGTTACAAGATGCCAAAGGTAATATTATCGGAATTTTAGTAACTGTTGAAGATATTACCCAACGTAAAAAAATTGAAGAAGAAATAAAAAACCTTAACGAAAAATTAGAAGTAAAAGTTGAAGCACGCACCGCACAATTACAACGGATGCAAGCAAGACTTCAAAAACTAACTGATAACGTACCGGGAATGATTTATGAATACCGTCTAAAACCTGATGGGAATATATCATTTACTTACGTTTCTTCCGGATGTCGAGAGATTTTAGGATTAGATCCGCAAATGCTACAGGAAGATGCTAAATTTGCATTTGAACGCATTTATCTAGATGACGTTGCAACTTTAACAGAGAAAGGTAATATTTCCGCTCAAACCTTACAAAATTTAGAAACAGAATGGCGTTATCTCGACTTAAATGGCAAAGAAAAATGGATCAAAGCAGTAGCAAAACCAGAACTTCAATCAAACAAATCAATTATTTGGTATGGTTGTTTAATTGATATTACTCAAATGAAGCTAGTTGAAGAAAAGTTTCAAAAACAAACTCAAAGTTTAAAGCAGACTTTACGGGAATTAAAACAGACTCAAACGCAATTAATTCAAACTGAAAAAATGTCTTCTTTAGGACAAATGGTTGCGGGTGTTGCTCACGAAATCAATAATCCAGTTAGTTTTATTCATGGTAATATTATTCCTGCCTGCCAATGCGTTCAAGATTTATTAAGATTAATAGAACTTTATCAACATCATTATCCTAATGCCGATCAAGAAATTATAGAAGAGATTGAAAATATAGAGCTTGATTTTATTAAAGAAGACTTAACTAAAATACTTAATTCAATGAAAGAAGGTACAAGTCGTATCAAAGAAATTGTTTTGAGTTTGCGTAATTTTTCTCGTTTGGATGAAGCTGAATTTAAAAGAGTAGATATCCATTCGGGTATTGATGCTACTTTAATGATTTTACACAACCGTTTAAAAGCAAAATCTACACATCCAGAAATAGAAATAATTAAAGAATATAGCTCTTTACCTTTAATAGAATGTTATCCCGGTCAATTAAATCAAGTATTTATGAATATTTTAGCTAATGCTATTGATGCTTTAGATGATTATAATTCAAAAAGTACAATCGAAGAAATTAGATTAAATCCCAACTATATTAAAATCACTACAGAGTTAATCGCAAATAAACAGATAAGAATCAGTATTTGTGATAATGGTATTGGAATTCCTGAAAAAATTAAATCTAAGCTATTCGATCCGTTTTTTACTACCAAAGAAGTTGGCAAAGGAACGGGTTTAGGTTTATCTATCAGCTACCAAATTATAGTAGAAAAACATCGCGGTAAACTTTTCTGTAATTCAACACCTGGGAAGGGTACAGAATTTGTCATTGAAATTCCGATGGTTCAAGAATGAAGAATAGTTAGGAGTTAGGAGTTAGGAGTTAGGAGTTAGGAGTTGAGAGTTAGAAATTATAAATACTTATGATGCCTGATGCCCAATGCCCAATGCCCAATGCCCAATGCCCAATGCCCAATGCCCAATTACCAATTACCAATTACCAAATACGACAGCCTGTCTTTTGACATATTTATAGAAAACACTTAGTTTATAGGGTTGAGACGGGTAATTTTTTACTTATTTTTGCTATGAAAGCTCAACACTTTTTTGTCGCGGCGGCTGCGTTGATTTCAGTGATTGCTGTAGGGAAAGGTGCGATGATGACTGTGGCTGAGATGGGAAGCGGACATGGCGAACACAAACATGGAAAAATGGAAGTGCCTCAAGGGCAAGCTGTTCCAACTGTTGATGTAGTTGTGCTTAAAGATGCTAAGAAAGGATGGAATCTTGAAGCTAAAGTTACCAATTTTGAATTTGCACCAGAAAAAGTAAACCAAGCAGCAGAAGCAGGAGAAGGGCACGCTCATCTGTTTGTAAACGGTAAAAAAATTACTAGACTGTATAGTTCTTGGTATTATCTCGAAAATCTTGAACCTGGTGAAAATAAAATTAAAGTAACTTTAAATGCTAACGATCATGCTGATTGGGCTAGCAACGGTAAAGTTATTGAAGATACAGCAATAGTTAATGTTTCAGAAGCTGTAAATAAGGAACATCAACAACATAAACATCATTAATTGATAATTGGTAGTTGGTAGTTGGTAGTTGGTAATTGGTAGTTGATAATTGATAATTGGTAGTTGGTAATTCATAGTTTGTAGTGAGGATTTGTTACCTTTAATCAAGGACGCGCATTCCTTACTACTAACCTCTATACATATTTTTATCAAAAACTTTTTTATAATCCAAAATCCAAAACAAAAGCATCTGTTGTTCAAATCTAAAATGTTAATTGATTTTTTCCTAATTGCTGCTTTGGGATTCCTTGGAAGTTTTGGTCATTGTGTAGGAATGTGTGGTCCTTTGACTGTAGCGTTTTCTTTATCTTCCCAAAGTAAAAACCAAAATAAAAATACTAGTTGGTGGCAACAATCTAAGTTTCATGTTTTGCTAAATTTCGGACGAATTCTCAGCTATAGCTTGGTTGGTGTTGCTATTGGAGCGCTAGGTTCGATATTGCTAGAAGGAGGGCAGTTAGCTGGTGTAGGTAGCGAATTACGTCAGTGGATAGCTATTATTACTGGTTTAATGTTGATTTTATTCGGACTTAGACAAATTAATCCGAACTTTTTACCCAAAATTCCCTTTTTGCACCCGTTATTACAAGGTGGTTTGCACAATCGCTTGAATGCG
>JBCCLY010000688.1:0-2800 GCA_039026655.1 Cyanobacteria bacterium P01_C01_bin.38
GAGAAAACACCTATCGTTTTAATTGCCGATATCGATAGAAAACCAGTTAAAGATAAATATTTTTACTTTGTCAAAGGTGAAGTTTGTGATGAAACTTTGCATCAAGCAAATTTAATGCAAGCCAAAACAGTAATTATTTTAGGTGATGATAGTTTAGATTATAAACAACGCGATGCAAAAGTTATATTATCAATTTTGACAGTAGAAAGCATTAATAAAGACGCTTATACTATTGCCGAACTTATAAATGAAAAAAATATAGAAAACTGCAAGCGAGCGTATGCAGACGAAATAGTTGTTACCAGTACATTATCTAGTCATTTGATTTCAAGTGCTGCTATCCATCACGGTATTAGTAAAGTTATTTCCGATATCGTTACTTATGAGTATGGTTCCCAAATATTTAAAATACCCGTTCAAGAATCTGATGTTGGACATCTTTTTATAGATATTTTCATGAAAATGAAACAGGATTTTCAATGCACAGTTATTGCAATTGTGCATGGTAATGAAGGAGAAACCATTTCTAATCCACTTCCCGATTATAAACTTGAGAAAAACGACTATTTAATTTTTATTGGTAGTCATGGTAAGTCTTATTCTTTTAAATAGGGAGCATCCCAATTTTGCAAATTGACCAAAATATAAATTGTCATTGCGAATGAAGCGAAGCGAAATGAAGCAATCGCAAAGTTTAGTTATTGCGATTGCTTCGCTCCATTTCATTCCGCTCGCAATGACAAATTATACTTTTACACATTTGGGATGCTCCCTTTAAATAGGTAGATAGTAGAGAAAAGTAAGTTATATATAGCAATCCTACATGAGTCGTGAGAAAGCAAGGTGCCATAAACCCGGTTTTTTGGAAAAACCGGGTTTCTAAAATCTCACAAATGATTTAGGGATGCTATATAGTATAAGATTTAGTTAAAAATAGATAAAATATTTTATTTAAACTTTTCAGTAATATAAATGTAAAATCTTTGCTTTACAAAGATTAGTTAATAGTGCGATAAAACTTGTGTTTAACTAAAGCTTATTTATATGTATGTAAAAATACATTGTTTTCGTATACTGTATTTACGTAAAGCCCCATTTTATAACGGGGTTAAGAGGTTCTAAACGGGTGAATGCGTAAGGCTTGATGTAAACAAATAAGATTAAATATGTAGTTTTGCAATATATTATTTCACAAGCATGAAAGAATATAAAAGACAATATGCAGAATGTATTATTGAAATTAAAATATTGGATTAAGAAAGTTTGGAGTTTTCTAGAACGGGAAAACCTAATTCGTCCGCTTATTATTATTTTTTCCCTGATTATTCTTATTTCTCCAATTATATATTTGATTGAAAAAGGGCAAGCAGGTGAAGGACAAATTCAAGAACTAGTAGACGCTTTTTGGTGGACTATAGTTACTTTAACGACGGTTGGTTATGGTGATTTTTATCCTAATACCATTTTTGGTCGTTTTATTGCGCTTTTTGTAATGATTTTTGGTATTGGAGTTCTTTCCGTATTAAATGGTTTAGTTGCAAGAATTCTATTAGAAAATAAATTAAGAAAGGAGTTTGGTATGGAATCTCATCAAGTAGAAAATCATATTATTATCTGCGAATGGAATTATCGTTCTAAGCTAATTATTCAAGAGTTACGAAAGCATTCTAAAACAAAAAAAACACCAATAGTTTTAATTGCCGATATTGAAAGAAAACCTATTTATGACGAAAAGCTATTTTTTATTAAAGGGCAAGTAAATGATGAAACATTGCACAAAGCAAGTTTAGATAAGGCAACAACCGTAATTATTTTAGGAGATGAAAAATTAGATGACACAAGTCGCGATGCTAAAGTTATATTATCTACCCTAACTGTAGAAAGCATTAATAAGAATGCTTATACAATCGTAGAACTTTTAAATGAATCCTATAGCTCTACCTGTAAACGTGCCTGTGCTGATGAAATAATTGTTAGCAGTAATTTAAATTGTAATCTTATTGTCAGTGCTGCTATAAATCATGGTATTAGCGATGTGGTTTCCGATATATTAAATTATGAACATGGAAGTCAGCTTTACAAAATACCCGTACCAAAGCATGAGATTGGACTTTGTTTTATAGATGTCTTTATCAGAATGAAGCAACATAAACAAAGCATTGTTATCGCAATTCAACAAGGTAAAGAAGGTAAAGTAATTTCCAATCCCCCATCGAATTATAAGCTTGCTCAAAATGATTATCTAATTGTTATTGCCCATCATAATGAATCTAAGTTATCTAATTGTCTACCGCATTAATTTTGACGGGTTTTATCGCACATCCGCTCGGGGTTGCAAACCCCGAGCTAAAAGCAAAAGTCCTATAAATAGGACTGAAATACAAGCCGTCGGAAATAATGCAATCGACTACTGGTTTGTCCTATTAATCTTGATGGGTTTTTAACGTAATCCGCTCGGGGTTGCAAACCCCGAGCTAATAGCTCAAGTCCTATGAATAGGACTGGGAAAAAGCCATCACAATTAACGGGACAGACCACTAGTACTAGTACTAGACCACAATAAATATGATGGGTAACATATTCGTAGTGCGAGCATCTTGCACGAAGCGCGTTCCCGAGCGAGCAAGATGCTCGCACAACGCAAACCCCTCAAAATTAATGTGGTGGAGTACTACTAGTCAACCACATAAGTTTTGCTGGGTTAGGAAGTCGCTCCGTAGGTTGGGTTGAACGAAGTGAAACCCAACACCCGAGTTGGGTTGCGCTTCGCTTAACCCAACCTACGAAGAGGTGTTTTAAC
>JBCCLY010000689.1:0-2797 GCA_039026655.1 Cyanobacteria bacterium P01_C01_bin.38
ATATTTGCTCTCACTCCTCTCTCACAATAAACAACTATTTTCTGATTACTTAAAGAACTTATTTCATTAATCCGAGAAGGTAATTCTCGATATTCTATATTAATTGCTCCCGGAATATGACCTTCTAAATATTCTTCTCTTGTACGCACATCTAAAATCACCGGGGCTTTATCCACTTTAATTTGCTCAATTAATTCTGTTGCAGAAATTTGCTTATTTCCAGCAATACTACTGCTACAAGCAGAAATATTGATACATAAAACAAATAATACAGACAGCAATACAAAACGCTTACAAATATTTTTCTGCTTTATCATTATTACTAACCGTTTTCTAATTCAAAACTCAGACAAATTTAATCTAAGACTTATAGCATCAATTCATAATTAAACATCAAATATATCCACTTTTGTGTTGCTAATCACTGCATTTATATAAATTTCAGTGCTATTCTTTTCAAACTAAATTTTAATTGCTAATTAACTCTTAGGAATATAATAAATATTATGTTATTTCGCCAGCTTTTTGATACTGAATCAAGCACCTATACTTATTTAATCGCCGATAAAAATACCAAAGAAGCTGTAATTGTTGATTCAGTATTAGAACAATTTGAACGAGATACAAATTTATTAAAAGAACTTGGATTAAATTTACGTTATTGCTTAGATACCCACGTTCATGCAGACCACATTACCGCTGCGGGAAAGCTCCGTCAAGCTACTGGTTGTTTGAGTATTGTACCGAAAAATTCTCAAGTCAAATGTGCCGATAGTTTTATGCAGCACGGACAAGTATTACAATTGGGTGCAGTTACCATCGAAGGAATTTCAACCCCCGGACATACTAACAGCCATATGGCTTATTTAGTAAACAATACTCACTTGTTAACTGGTGACGCTTTATTTATTCGCGGTTGTGGAAGAACCGATTTTCAAGATGGTGATGCAGGAATTCTATACGACTGCGTTACCAAAAGATTATTTACCCTACCCGACGAAACCTTAGTTTATCCCGCTCACGACTACAAAGGATGCACAGTTTCCACAATTGCGGAAGAAAAACAACTAAATCCCCGATTCGCCGGAAAAACCCGCGATGAATTTATTAAATTAATGGAAAATCTAGACTTACCCTTCCCCAAAAAAATCAAACAAGCAGTGCCCGCAAACAAAAACTGTGGAATGTAATTACAGTTATCAGTGAGCAGTGAACAGTTATCAATTATATTCAATTCCTAATTCTATCCGTTGCCAAACTTCATCCGTTACCAAACACCATCCGTTACCAAACACCATCCGTTACCAAACACCATCCGTTGCCAAACACCATCCGTTGCCAAACTTCATCCGTTACCAAACACCATCCGTTGCCAAACACCATCCGTTGCCAAACACCATCCGTTACCAAACTTCATCTTGTCTGAAGCTTATACAACTTAAGTTTGAGATAATTATCTAAATCAACCGTGAAAGTTTTATGAAAGAATTTTTAGAATTACTGCTCATCTTTAACAGCCATCCAGCCACCAACCCACAAACCCGTATAAAACCGAATCACCTTACCAAAACCAGCTTGCTGCAATAACTCTAAAACTCTAGCTTCCGAAATTGGATAAACACCCTTTTCCATCGTTTCCAAAATTTCAGCTGTTTTCGCTTCCGATATTCCCGCTTCTTCCCAAAACTTCTTCATCAAAGAAATCATATCTTTAAAATCATCAGTTCCTTTTTCGCCAAATATATCAACCAATATAAAAGTACTAGATGATTTCATTCGTTGTGAAATACTTTCCAAAAAAGCCAACTTTCTCCCATCATCAGGGATAAAATGCATAACTAAAATACTAGTTGCCGCATCATAAATAGAAGTATCAGGTAAATCGTTAGTATATCCTTGAAATAACTTAACTTGTTCCGATAAACCATGTTGCTGTATCTTATCCTTAGCAATAGCAAGCATATTCTCAGAAGGATCGACACCTAAAAATTGCCATTTAGAATTACCTTTACCAAACCTTACCAACTCCATTCCCGTACCAGCACCAACAACTAATAAATTAGCTTCATTAGGTAACTTAGCCTCCAAACAAGCCAAAGTCATTTGATGCATCGCATCATAACCAGGTAAAGCCAACCGCGCCATATTGTCGTATTCACTACCAGCAATCGGTGCATTTTTATCGAAATCAACGGTTTGTTTAGTCATATCAATGAAGGGAGTAGGGAGTAGGGAGTAGGGAGTAGGGAGTAGGGAGTAGGGAGTAGGGAGTAAGAAATGGGGGAAGAGGGGGAAAATAAAATTACCAACTACCAACTACCAACTACCCATTACCAATTACCAATGCCCCATGCCCCATGCCCAATTCCCTAACTTTACCAATCCAATCGCTAATCCCATCCTTATTCAAACGATAAGCCAGAGGATTAGCAATCAGCATGGCGGTACTTTCATATAAAGTGGCAATTTCAATCAAACCGTTTTCTTTTAAAGTTTTACCCGTGGAAACTATATCAACGATCGCCTCCGACATTCCCGTAATTGGCCCTAACTCTACAGAACCATAAAGCGGTATGATTTCTACAGGAAAATTTATACTTTGAAAATAATCGCGAGCGCAATTGACATATTTAGATGCAACTCTGCAATCTGCTGGTAAATCTAAAGGTGATTTGTAAGCACTTGAAGCTTTCACTGCTACCGACAACCGACAATAACCAAAACCTAAATCAACTAAGCGGGCAATTTGCGGCTTTTTCTCTTGCAGCACATCTTCACCAACAATACCTAATTGAGC
>JBCCLY010000690.1:0-2796 GCA_039026655.1 Cyanobacteria bacterium P01_C01_bin.38
CTATATCCCGCCGTCTAAAGCGTGCTAAAGAAGAAATTGACTCAGCTGATGAATTTGACCTTCAAATCGTAAATGACGACTTAGAAACGACAATTCATGACATTGAAGTGGCAATGTTTTCGGAACGGTAATTATTTTTATGCCTAATACCGCTTAAATAGCATAAATAATTAATAAAGGACACCAACTAAGACTATCTAAGCCTTTGTTTGTGTCCTTTTGCGTAACTTGTAACAACTAGCTTTTCAACTAGGTATGAGGATAATCCAATATCAACCGAACAAACTTTGGATAAATGCTAGGTTACTGGTTAAAAAGTAAGCTGTTACGGCACCACCAATACCGCCAATTAGAAAAGCACTACCAAAGTTGTTCCAACCTTCGGTAGTCTTAAAAGCACTAGGAGGATTGGGAACGGTAACAGTGGCAACTGGTTTTAGTGGGTTACTATTTGCGTATAAAGATAAGCAAGCAGTAAGAATCACAACCAAGCCGATTGTGGAAAGCAAGCCAGCTAAATTACCACTAGGAGCATTACGCAGTGGTCCCAATTTTGCAAATGGGCCGAATAATAAGTAGCCGTGAGCCATACCAACTTCTAATCCTCGTCTGAACGGAGTATGATCGGGACGATAAGCAGGCAAGTTTCTGATAAACCACTTGCTTAAGGAAGAAGAATTAATTGGCGTTTCTAGGTTGCCTAGCTGCGGATTACCTTCAGATGCAAAAACAACTTCCTGATTTCTGGGGTCGTTGGATCTATTTTTCGCTGCATGTAAATTTTCTAGGAATTCTGACATATTTTACGTTTACCTCTCAAAGAACTTGATATTTTTCTCCATATTAATAATTGTATCTAGAGAAGATTTTTAACAGTAATTTTTAGAAAAATTAATAAACATAAGTACATATAAATATACACAAAACTCGCTTCTACTCAAGAGAGCAAAAACGAGTTTTATTACAAATTATTCCTACATTAAGTAGGGGTTTATTCAGAGCTATAAGTCTTGTTTGAAACTTCTAACTCTAAAAAATTTATTGTATATCCAAGAAAGCCGAGAACTAATAAAAAATAGGGCACTCTTTTTACAAATCTCTCTATCACAGCAAGATTTTGTCCGGATTTAGCTCAAAACCAAATGCCACAAAGACAGCCCAATTTTTTAGAGAAACACCGTTACGGTAATGGATGGAACAATAGGTCGGGAAAAATGTAATTGAATACAATTAACAAAACCGCAGTAAATATCAGCATAGCAAACAGTAAAACTGGTGCTAAAGAAAGGTACCTCAAGAAATGATTCTGCTGCATGGATTTTACTCCCAAATAATGAGCTTTGATGGATTTTGGATGAGTAGATTTACGCGCTTAATTAGTTAAGAAGAGTCCTTTAAAACACAATTAATAAAGACAGCCAATAAATAAACTATCGGTTCACAATAATTAATATTAATTCGATTGTCTTTTTCTCACTGGTGTGAATGAACTCAAATCTTAACTATCAATTGCTACTAGCGGGGAGAAATTGGAATTTCTTCATCTCTAGCAGTCAATTCACCCGAAAGCAATTCTTTGATTGCTGCGGCGGGCCAAGCAAACCCAGAAACCATTAATTGTAATGCTGTAGGTACATCAATAATGATTTCTTTCATTTCAGCATCTTTTTCTCCCCTAATGGCTATGAGGTAAGCACGTCCTACCCAACCAATCCAGCCAGCCATGTACAGAAATAGAATGCCAGGAATTAAAAAGTCACCAGCACGGCTTATACGACCATCAACAATCAAATGAGGTAAACCCTCTGGGCCGCATAAAGCCTGAGAATAACGTTCAAAACGGTTTTCTCCCGATTTGGGGTCAGAAGTCGTGTTGCGGGCGGCCGCAGCACGCTGTTGAAAGGCAGGAGATTCGCTGCATCTTACGAGATCGGCACCTAGAGCGAAAGCTGGTGGGGCGAAATTAAACGCCAAACAAACAGCTAAAATTAGAGCAAACAAGCGTCGCATGAAATTGTTTCCTTTTATTACGAAACAAAAATTTTTTGTACAAAACGAAGCGGCTTGTACAAATTTAAATTTGTCCAACTAAGAAGCGATCATACTCTTGATGCGTAAACTGAGTAAAGTTGAAGTAAATAAAAGTTAAAGCTTCTACAACAAAATTTTTATTCAATAATCTTGATATATGGCAACTGTTTTAGCTATAGAAACTAGCTGCGATGAAACTGCCGTAGCAATTGTTAATAATCGTAAAGTACTTAGCAATATTGTTGCTTCGCAAATTTCAGTGCATAAAAACTACGGTGGGGTAGTACCGGAAGTTGCCTCCCGAATGCATCTAGAAACGATAAATCAAAGCGTAGCCCAAGCTTTAGAACAAGCGCAATTAGATTGGAACTCTGTTGATGGTGTAGCCGCAACTTGCGCCCCTGGCTTAGTAGGAGCATTGTTAGTAGGATTAACTGCCGCAAAAACTCTGTGCATGGTACATTCCCTAAAATTTTTAGGAGTTCACCATCTCGAAGGCCATATTTATGCTAATTATTTAACCGAACCAAGCCTAAAGCCTCCATTTCTAAGCTTGTTAGTTTCGGGGGGACATACAAGCTTAATTCACGTTCAAGACTGTGGAATCTACAAAAGTTTGGGAAGCACCCGCGATGATGCAGCAGGAGAAGCATTTGACAAAGTAGCGCGATTGTTAAAACTAGGATATCCTGGTGGCCCAATAATCGATAAACTAGCTCAAGACGGAAATCCAAGCGCTTTCAAATTACCAGAAGGAAGAGTCTC
>JBCCLY010000691.1:0-2794 GCA_039026655.1 Cyanobacteria bacterium P01_C01_bin.38
GCCCCGGCTTCCTTTTTTATATTCCCAGCCCAGGGCTTCATGTATGGGAGCTTCCCATTCTCCACCGTCTAGTTCTTCAAAGTCTTGGTGAAACTCCACACAGGCATCGAATAGTTCTAGATCTACACCGCTGCCGTTAATAAAGGAGTCGCGAATGAATTCTTTAAAAGCGTCAAAGTTCTCAAATTGATTGCGTTTGACAGATTTCTGCTCGGATGCCGCTTCTGTTTTGGATACGGTTTGTCCGTTTTTGGTGGAAGTTTGTTGTTTTTCGGTAGATATTGTAGCGTTCATTGTTTTTTCTCCAAAGGTGGTTTTCGCTTTTCTTTGGAGTCGGGATGCCGCGCCATTCAACCACTACGAAGAAGGAATACTTGCTAAAACCGTTATCTACATAACCATTTATAAAAAAAGTTCAAGATTTTTTAGTTACAAATGTTGATTTTTAGCAAAAAAATCCCTGCTCTACACATATCTTTTGACAACTTACTGTAGTAAGATATATGTATGAATGTCCCAAAGACGAATGTCTACGGCGACTTCCAAAGACGGTAAATACGTCTCTAAAATGAATCCCATCCGGGGTCTCCAAAGTACGATGGATTTTATCCAAAGACCAATGGCGTGGCACAAGTACGTCTTTTTCCGAACTTAGATGTGGTTTCAAGGTTCCTACGCTATTCGCCACTTCTCAGTTTTTTGATGACTTAACCCGCCTCTGGCAAGTATTTAAAATTGAATAACTTTAATTTATATCTATTGCAGGCGATAAGAGTAATGAACTTGTTGCCTGCTTTTTTGTACCTCCTGAAGAATATAAACTTTTGTTTCGTTCATAAGAAAAATAGACGGACTATTTTCCGCACTTGCTGTTAGAAGACTTGTCAAGTCTACTACTGGTGACTGCATTATTGTACAGCTAATGCACCCATAAGCGAGCTGAGTAAAACTAAAAAAAATTGTATTTGATTGATTTTGGTTTGTAAGAATATCACCTCCTATTTGCGCTGTATTCGTTGTTTATACACAAATCCATTGCGGCAAGAGGTCGCAGCCTTCAATTTCCCCACCGTTAATGGCTATTTTTGGATTCTAGTAATTATTAATACTTAGACATGATTTTTTTCGCATCACCGTCTATGATTAATTTTTATTAATTTTCATCGGCTAGCAATTCCTGCTTGAGTTGCTACTCCAATTCGTCATCCTCCATCTCTTTTATTTCTTCTGGTTTTAAATCTTCAAATTCCCCCTTCAGTATTTGAATCCAAAGTTCATCCGCTCCAATCCCCCGTTTAGAAGCTAAATACTCAACTCTAGCCTTAATTCTCTGCTCTCGCTCTTGCAATTTGGCACAAAGCAGTGAATTGGCTTGGGTAGCTTTTGAGCGTGCGTTGATTGTCGAATCAATAGTCAGCAAATCCATGTAGTATTCGCCCAAGGGGGCAATCGAGAATCTTTCTCTCCGTGGCATCTCTTTAAAGATTTTTGGTATTGCTTCCATAATGCCTTTAAAGTTTCCTGAAATTTACCTTTTTTTTGGATACATTCTGCCCGATCACGTTCGAGTGGCACAAAATATTTTATATATACCTATAATGTACCTGAATATTAACCACATATGTCTATAATGTGTATACTTCTAATAAAGCGCTGGTGGTTTTTCACTTCTAAAAACTTGTGAAACTCCCTCTGCTTGCTGAGTGCATCGATTATCCCAACAACTGAAACAGCAAAAACTGCTTCTACAAGACAATCACGCACGTACTACCTATAGCCTGCATGGGATAAAGGATGCTGCATGACAATCACCCAGTAACAACCATCTCGATGCGAGGAAGTCACGCACAATCAACGACATCAAATAATGACAGTCACCCAGAGTACAAAAAACATGAGGGAAACAACGCGATCGCTAAAAGACTTCTACGAATCAAAACTAGGCAAACCAATCAGTGATTCATCCTGGTATCGCGTCTGCGATTGCCTTAGAGGTGCTTGTGGAGAAATCACCAAGGAGAACCTAGAAATGTACGCTACCTTGCGTAGAGCTTGCGCTAGATTGCCAATCCAGCTATCAGAATTTATTCAAATATGGCAAGAAGTACAAACATTAAAAAATTCAAATTCTGAAGCCATAATTGGTAGTCAATTTAGAAAAATGCTGACTAAAAATATCCCATCGCGCATACCAGACATTACATTTTATCGGTGGTTTATTCGCGCTGGTTTGAACTTCAGGAAGAGAAATGAATATACCCCAGAACAATTAATTCCAGTGACAGTTAGTGCTTGGTGTTGGTACTTGAGAAAATCAAAGGAGCGATAAAAATGGCAGATTTAGTCAAAAGAATTCAGAGCAGATTATCTAGGAAATCAATTTCATTATCAAGGCAAGATTTGACCTGTGAGATTAATTCATTGGGTTACTCCCCTCAAGCTTTACAAGAAGAGGAAATTAATACGATTACCCAACTGCTTTTAGATAAACATCAAAATACAGCAATTAAAGTATCAGAAGCAGAAGAAATTGAAGAAATTACAGTTGCTGATAAAGAACATCATGCATCTAATTCAACCGCAATTACCAATCAACAAAAAGAGCAATTAATAACAGTACAAGCTCAATCTATGGGGATAGAACTGACAGAAACAGAAATTACAGATATTTCCCAAACCGTTAGCGACTCATTTACAGACTTCGTTAGTGCTGTAGAAACTATCAACTCACTAATCAAAGATTATGCACAAAGTAAATTTGATGAAGTTGAACAACGAATTGATGATAGTAACA
>JBCCLY010000692.1:0-2790 GCA_039026655.1 Cyanobacteria bacterium P01_C01_bin.38
AAGCCAGCAAGCGTTCTGACTGAATGCCGAAGTAGTCTAGTGGGTAGCGGATATGACTGCGAAGAGTTACGGGCATTTCCGATAGTGGTTTGAACATTGACGGGAAAATTCTCCCCAATGTATTAATGATCGGATCTGTTGCATCGGCGATATAAAAGCTGACATCACCGTTGTAGGCATCAACAACAATTTTGACGGAGTTGCGGATGTAGTTAAATTTATTGTTACCAGGATCGGAATAAGGATAACGGTTGCTAGTTGTATAAGCGTCAATTATCCAATACAAATATGTTGGTTGATCGTCGATAGTTGTTCCTTTACCGTCAGCTGCAACTAAATAAGGATCTCGATCGAAACGTAAAAAAGGAGCTATTGTTTGTATTCTTTCTTTTATATTACGGCGGAAGATAACTTTAGTATCTGGCGTAAAGTTGCGGGTTAGCAGCATCTGCCAATCTTTAAGATACTCGGCAAACAGCAAGCGTCTAAAAGGTGAGCCGATGGGAATTCCACCTCGTCCATCGTAAACGTTAAATTCGTTTTCATTTCCGCTGGGATAATCAAACTCTTGAGTTTTTGTCCCCGTCATTACATAGGTATTGGCAATTTCTCCAAAATAAATTCGCGGATTTGCAACGGGAATACTTGCACGAACTTCTGCATTCGATATTGATAAAGAAGCTTGATTTCCAGAATTTTCAACGCCAATATCTTTAATATAGTAAAAAGGTAGTCCGCCAGGTGCTACTTGGTTTACTGGGCTAAGGGTAAAACCGTAACCATGAGTATAAACTAAATGTTTGTTTACCCAAGTTTTTGCTGCATCGGGAACATCATTATAGTCAAGTTCTCTCGCAGCAATGATAGTTTGCTGTTTAAAAGAAGCACTAGATTTAAGACTGCGTTTGAGAGTATAACGGTCAATATCTGCATCTGGGAACTTATAATAAGGTCGAATTTGCTGTAATTGACGGTTACTTCGTAAAAGTGGACGTGCATCCCACAAACGGATATTTCCTATAGTTAAGTCATTGTCTCGCAAGTCAGAAGCAGTAAGATTATTTTGAGGATTAAAAGTACTTGCATCGATACTGTCTAAATTAAATGCTTCACGGGTAAGCTCAATTGTACGCTCTATATAAGGTTTTTCGCGGGTAATTTCGTTGGGCTGTACGACTAATTTTTGCACTACTGTAGGTAAAAAGCCTACGGCAACAGTTGCCATTACCAGGAAGAATACCGACACATAAACCAGTTGACGCGGGTAAGGAGCGCGTTTTATACTTTCTTTTTTTCTTTTGTATAAAGTTAAAGTTCGTAGTACTAAATAAGCTGCAATTCCTATCGCTAAAAAAGTTAAGCCGGTATAAATAGGTAGCAATACTTTTACATCTGTATAGCTAGCACCATAGTTTACTCCCAATACCGAATACAAAAGTTGATATCGCAACAGCCAATAACGTAAGGCTATCGCTAACATCGTCAAGCAACCCAAAGCATTGAGATGAAGTCGTTGCTGTACGGTAAAACCGGGAAACTTTCCTTCACTTAAGCTATTAGCCGAACGTAAATAAGTCAACGCTACCGCAGCCATACCCAACGAAAATAGCCCTAACAGCCAAAATTGCAATAGTTCCCAAATCGGCAACGAAAAAACGTAAAAGCTAATATCGCGATTAAATAAAGGTTCTTTATTATCAAAGCTAGTAGCTTGGAAATATTCTAAGACATTTATCCAGCGTGCCGATATCAAAAAACCTAAAAGCAAGCTTATAAATACGGCGATCGCCTTTAACCAAAATTCGTAGCTAACAAAAATTGCCGCAGTCACTACCGTAAGTACAATTAGCTGCAATATCGAAATCACAAATTGTCGCAACCCGATTACATTTAAGATTAACTGCAACCAAAACGGAAATTTTAGCGCTTCGGAAGGTAAATTTATTTCGGGATACCAGACATTTAAAGTTTGCTGACTGTAAAAAAGTACTATGCTCGCGATCAAAACAGTCAATCCTAAAATCGTCGGTAAAAGCCAGCGTAATCTAAATCCATAACGGTACGCCGGAGAAATTTGCTTCTCCATAAAAGTAGGAGAAGGGAAAAAGTTTCTTTTTTCTTTTTTGCTTAATTGTTGATTTATGTAACCTGCTTTCGGATGCACAAACTTCTTGGCTATACTCAAATTACCCAGCAAAAAACAGATTGAAGTAAAAAAGGCGATCGCCCATAACCCAAACTCTGTCACCAAGCGCAATATGAACTCTGATAAATACCCAACTTTATCAAACCAAAGAAATTCTGCCCCTATACGAGAGACTAAATCAAAAATTAGCCACAAACCCAACAAAATGGGAATTATTCGATAATTTTTTTTAGTAAAAATACTAACTAATTGCATCATTCAAAGTTAATTATTTATTAATCACTATGATTTTTTTTGTGACTCATCGATCTTGAAAATTATCACTTCTAACAGTTAAAACTAGATCGGTTTCGTAATTAATTTCAATAAGTAATTAGACTGTATCTTTTTTGGATTTTACACCATTTTGTAATCGTTTAATTACTTAAGTTAATTCAGGAATTAATAAATCTGATACCGAAAATGTGTGTGGTTAGTAATTCGATGAGGAGTGAAAAAATGCTTCCTAAAATGGTTACTTTGTTTTTAGTACTAGGTAATCGTGCAACCGTTACCGCTTGTGCTTCCAAGAAACAGAAACACGTGTTGATTCTACACCATTAACCGAGGAAGTAGATACAGAATCTGGTGACATCGAAGAAATT
>JBCCLY010000693.1:0-2789 GCA_039026655.1 Cyanobacteria bacterium P01_C01_bin.38
GTTTCCAAAGCAACAGGCGTACCCATCGCCAAACTAGCATCCTTGGCGATGTCAGGTAAAACTTTAGAAGAACTTGGGTTTACCCAAGAAGTTATACCATCCCATATTGCCGTTAAAGAAGCAGTATTACCATTCAGTAAATTCCCAGGCACCGACACAATTTTAGGACCAGAAATGCGTTCCACCGGCGAAGTAATGGGTATAGATAGCGATTTTGGCAGAGCATATGCAAAAGCCGAAATGGGTGCAGGAGAGCATTTACCGCTTAAAGGTACGGTGTTTGTATCTATGAACGATCGCGATAAAGCAGCTGCGATTCCCGTAGTCAAAGAATTTATTCAATTAGGATTTTCTGTCATGGCAACAAGCGGTACCCAGCGAGTACTCAAAGAAAATGGATTAAATGTAGAGCAAGTACTCAAACTACATGAAGGTCGTCCCCATGTTATCGATGCCATCAAAAACCGTCAAATTCAGTTGATTATTAACACACCTTCCGGGCAAGAAGCCCAAAGCGACGGTAGATTAATCCGACGCACCGCATTATCTTACAAAATACCCATGCTGACCACAATCGCAGGAGCAAAAGCAACCCTTGCTGCCATTCGCTCCTTACAAAATACCAACTTGGATGTGAAGCTGATTCAGGATTATTGTTTAGTCCGATAAGGTAATGTGATGGGGTGATGGGGTGATGGGGGACAAGGGGAAAAGGGGACAAGGGGAAAAGGGGACAAGGGGAATGGGAGAGACTGCCATTCCCAATTACCAATTACCAATTACCAATTACCAATTACCAATGCCCCATGCCCTATGCCCTATGCCCAACTCCTAACTCCTAACTCCTAACTCCTAACTCCTAACTATCCTTACAGAAATGAACAAATTCAAAAAACTAACAGTTACCATTTTTATGATTGATTTTGTAACTTAAGTTAATAAAAAATTTTCTAAATTTAAATATCTCTAGATATTCTTTAGGAAAAATTTAAGTTTATTTACTAATAATACAGGCGACAATAGAGAAAAGAATTTAGTAGTGGTCAGCAAGTTCTAATAAATGTTACAATTATTTACAATATGAAGAAATCGGTAAATGTTTAATTAGCTACCTTATATCTAACTGTAGGTACTTGTAAAGCAAGGTTGGAAACTGCAAATATTAGCAATTAATAATCAAATATAAAACTACTCTTACGCCGAGTTTCTACAGTGCCTTCAATAGCACTTTACAGAATCTGGGTTATCTACTTTTTCGAGGTATACCCGGTTTATGCATCTATCTAACTGTAAACTTACCGTCAATACTTATTTTCATTACCCTTTATGCCTAGCGTTATGAAGACCGTTCAGACACCTAAAGACCTCGTGCGGACTTATCTGCGGGAGATTGGTCGCGTACCACTTTTAACTCACGAGGAGGAAATTTTGTTCGGCAAGCAGGTGCATCGTGCAACAGCTTTGCAATCTGTGAAAGAATCCTTGACAACCGAACTAAAACGTCAGCCAACATTAGATGAATGGGCAGAACGTGCAAAATTAGAACCATTTGAGTTAGAAGAAATTATAGAACAAGGCGAAACTGCTAAACGCAAAATGGTAGAAGCTAATTTGCGGCTTGTAGTTTCGGTGGCCAAAAAATATATAAAACGTAATGTCGATCTGCTCGATTTAATTCAAGAAGGTAGCATCGGAATGCAGCGTGGTGTAGAAAAGTTCGATCCCAGTAAGGGTTATAGGTTTTCGACCTATGCTTATTGGTGGATTCGTCAAGCTATTACTCGCGCGATCGCCGAAAAAGGTCGTACAATTCGCTTACCGATTCACATTACCGAAAAACTAAATAAAATTAAGAAAGCACAACGTCAGCTATCACAAAAATTGGGACGTGCTGCAACAGTTGCTGAATTGGCACAAGAATTGGATTTGACTGCCAAACAGGTACGAGAGTATTTAGAAAAAGCTCGCGTTCCATTATCGTTGGATTTGCGTTTGGGGGACAATTACGATACCGAGCTTGGAGAGATGTTGGAAGATCCAGGTGCTTCTCCAGAAGATTTTGTTATGCAGTCTTCATTGTCATATGAATTAGAGTCCTTAATAGCCGATTTGACTCCCCAGCAGCGGCAGGTTATTACTTTGCGCTTTGGTTTAAATGATGGAAAAGCAATGACACTTGTGAAAATAGGCGAGCAGCTTAATATTAGCCGCGAACGAGTACGTCAAATTGAGCGAGAAGCTTTAAATAAACTCCGTAAGTCCAAAGGTGATATGAATGAATACTTAGCTAGCTAATTTTAGCTTGAGTATTTAGTAAATTTATAGTGCGAGGTAAAGGTAAGTAAGAGCAGAAAATATGTAAGCTTTGATACGCTACTTAAAGTTGGCTTGCTGAGCAATTCATATCGGGTTAACTTTTCTATTTGTAGTTTTAAAAATAAATTTCGTAAGAGGAAGAAACAAGTATCTTCCTCATTTTCTATTGAAAATTTTTATTACTAATAGTCCTTTTCATTAGTTTTGACGGGTTTGTAGTTGGCGCTTTAGCGCTCTGAAGACTAAAGTCCAAACTACGAACATGGGATTACCCCGCACAATTAATATGGGATTACCCCGCACAATTAATGTGGCAATTTCCCTTTCACGTGCCATAGGCTTTGCAAGAAAATACTATGTTTGTAGTACGGATAAACCCACTTCTATTAGATAATATATTTGTTACATTAGATATACGCAGAAAAATAATCTAGATTTTAGCTTTAGTAAGGCATACAGCATAGAAGATATTA
>JBCCLY010000694.1:0-2774 GCA_039026655.1 Cyanobacteria bacterium P01_C01_bin.38
GGAAGAATCAAAAGTTTTCCCTAATTTATATTTCCGATTCCAAGCTGTTATCTGGTAAGTTAACTCAGAATTTCTTTCACTAGTAATACTATCCCTTGGTGGCATAACAATTAATTTTCCCGAAGCAGTGCGCTCAAATCTGACATCTGAGTTATTCACACAAAGTTGGAAAAACTGCTCGTCGGTAAGATTAATACTGCTAATGTCCAATTCAAAAGCATTACTCATATTTTTAAATTATCAGCTATTGATTCTTTTATTTTAAGGAATAGAGAATTGTAGAGACGCGATATATCGCGTCTCTACATAATCCCCAATCCCCCATACCCAATTACCAACTACCAACTACCAACTACCCATTACCTATTGCCGCAATTTCCGAGTATTCTCAATTAAACTCTGGGCAAATTTATCTAAACGTTGAGACAATTTTTCGTCTAAAAGTTTACCTTTACTATCAAACTCTTTCCAAGCTTGCCCAATGGCAATTTGTTCGGGAATTACCCAAGCGTGTACCCAACGCATGACAATACGCATTTGATTAAGTGAATTACTATTCGATTGCCCACCTAATATACTGATATTTCCCACTACTTTATCTGACAATTCTTCAAAGCTCATTAAATCTAAAGCGTTTTTCAATACGCCACTGATGCCACCATGATATTCTGGCGTTGCTAATATCAACCCGTCAGCCTTCTTCACCGTCTCCTGCAATCTCTTCACGTCTGGATATTCTGGATACTCGTCTCCCCCATCACAAAATGGTAAGTTCATTTTCCTTAAATCCAGAATTTCTACTTCGGCTCCCAACGCCTCTACTCTTTGCGCTGCTATAGCTAATGCTTGATGAGTATATGATTCGGCTCTTAAACTTCCAGCTATTCCAACTATCTTCACCATGCCTCTCTAACTCCTAATCTACTTAACTAATTAACTACAGGATTCCTAATTTAATTTTGTTAACGAAGCCAACTGTTCCCTATTCCCTATTCCCTATGCCCTATTCCCTTTTTTGTTATAATAAACTCGAAGTCATTACGACTACGAATATTGTAACGATTAATGATTTATAGTGTCAAATAGTTGTTTTAATGACAGTTAAATGTTATGGGGGAGCGGTGATTGTAGGTTAAAAATGTGTAAAAATAGTTACGAATAGATGTATTAATTATAGGGATTTGAAGTATGCGTCCTGAAAAGTTAGCAATGGGATGAATTTAATGGGAAACGTATTTTTTTGGTAAAAGCTACACTCTTATTATTGAGAATAAAATTCGAGCGGTATTATTGAAGATCGCAATTAAAATTAACCCCACCTTAGTGCAACAGACAAAGGGTAACTATCTATGAGAAATTTTGACAAAAAGGCGTTAACTAAAAAATCAGCCGTTAAGCGTAAAGCTTTTGCGGGGTTATTATCAGCCAGTTTGCTGTTGTCTGGGGCTTTTGGGGGAACACAAGCCTTGGCTCAGCAGAATAAGGATAGTGATAAATTAAGTTATGGCGAATTGCTCTCTTTGGTTGAGCGGGGTGAAGTTAAACGAGTAGAGCTTGATGAAGCCGAGCGCAGGGCAAAGGTTTTTTTGGTGGAAGGGGATGCGGAAGAATTCAAACGAGTCGATCTTCTTGATGATAACCGCGAGTTAATTAATGAACTGGTAGAGAATAAAGTTGATTTTGGGGAAATTAATTCTGAGAATAGCAGGGTAGCTGTTTCTTTGTTATTCAACTTGATGTGGATTTTGCCTTTGGTTGCTTTGATGCTGCTATTTTTGCGTCGTACAACCAATGCTTCTTCTCAAGCGATGAATTTTGGTAAATCTAAAGCTCGTTTTCAGATCGAAGCCAAAACTGGTATTATGTTTGATGATGTCGCGGGGATAGAAGAAGCAAAAGAAGAGCTTGGTGAAGTTGTGACTTTCCTTAAGCAGCCAGAAAAATTTACTGCTGTTGGCGCAAGAATTCCTAAAGGTGTATTATTAGTTGGTCCTCCGGGTACTGGTAAAACTTTACTTGCAAAGGCGATCGCTGGGGAAGCGGGAGTACCTTTTTTTAGTATATCTGGTTCGGAATTTGTAGAAATGTTCGTGGGTGTTGGTGCTTCACGAGTTAGGGATTTATTTAAGAAGGCGAAAGAAAACGCTCCTTGTTTGATATTTATTGATGAAATAGACGCTGTAGGAAGACAAAGGGGAGCGGGTATAGGTGGTGGTAATGACGAGCGCGAGCAAACTTTAAACCAGCTACTTACGGAGATGGATGGTTTTGAAGGTAACAACGGTATTATCATCATTGCAGCGACAAACCGCCCTGACGTACTGGATGCAGCGCTTTTACGTCCCGGACGTTTTGATAGACAGGTGATTGTTGATGCACCGGATCGAAAAGGACGTTTGTCAATTTTAAAGGTTCACGCTCGCAATAAGAAAGTAGATCCTTCAGTTTCTTTGGAAGTAGTAGCTCGTCGTACTCCGGGTTTTACGGGAGCGGATTTAGCCAACCTTTTAAATGAAGCAGCGATTTTAACTGCGAGAAGACGTAAAGAAACAATTACTCAAATCGAGATTGACGATGCAATTGACAGATTAACCATTGGCTTAACTTTAAATCCGCTGATGGATAGTAAGAAAAAGCGGTTAATTGCCTATCACGAAGTTGGACACGCATTACTAGCGACAGTTTTGAAAAATGCAGATCCGTTGAATAAAGTGACAATTATTCCTCGTTCTGGTGGAGTTGGAGGTTTTTCCCAGCAAACACCCAACGAAGAA
>JBCCLY010000695.1:0-2773 GCA_039026655.1 Cyanobacteria bacterium P01_C01_bin.38
GGTGGACGATCTGATGCGATAACTACTTGCTTACCTGCTTGATATAAAGTGTTGAAGGTGTGAAAAAATTCTTCTTGAGTCGATTCTTTGCCTTCAATAAACTGTATATCATCCACTAAAAGCACATCAGCAGCCCTGTAATGTTCTTGAAGGCTTTGTCTGCTGTCATTACGAATAGCGCTAATTACATCGTTTGTAAACTGTTCGGTAGAAACATAAAATATTTTTGCCGAAGGGAAAATTTCTAAGCGATAATTACCTATAGCTTGCATTAAATGGGTTTTCCCCAATCCCACACCACCATATAAAAATAAAGGATTAAATTCCTTGCCGGGAGATTCCGCTACTGCTAAAGACGCAGCATGAGCCAAGCGATTGTTTGCACCAACTACAAAACGGGAAAATACATATTTTAGGTTTAAAATTGAATTTTTTTGTCCATTTATATCGATATTTTTCGGAATATTGGTCTTGATTTGAATTTCTGGTTCATTCTGGTTAATGTTTACAACATTATCGCTGTTTGTCACCGTAAAATAGATACCTACTGGATGACCAAGAATATCTTGGACTACCGAAGCTATAGTTTTTATGTAATACTTTTGTAACCAATTGCGAGCAAAGGGATTGGGGGTACGAATTACCAAACAATTATTTTCCAATTTCTCGGCGATCGCTGTTTTAATCCAAGTTTCAAAGGTTGGACGCGAAAGTTCTAACTGTAAGCGTTCTAATACTTGAGACCATAAATGTTCTAACTTGTCAGACATTATCAACCACCGATTGTTAGGTAATCGTCGTTTGGAGAAGATATTTGTAAAAGTAGCCTTGCCGAAAACACCGCAACTCCGGCAATATACACCGGAAACTAGGTTTTACCCTGTAATTATTTTTAAATACATCTGGTAGGCAATATCCTACCATTCACGCAATCACACGGAGAAATAAAATCACATGAATAAAAAAGAACATGAACCGCGATTCAGTAATATTTATCTCAGAAAGCAAGCTCAACAATTTTGGGCAAAAAACTTTATATTAACTTTTATTGTTGCGATTAGCACGGCTTTTATTAGTGGTTGTTCTTTACCCGCTAACATTATCGGTAGCAGAACGCCAGAGCAGCGGGCAGAGGCTCAACCAAAAAACGATGATGTTGCTAAAATAGCTCCGCCCCCAATATTCAGAGAGTCAAGAGATCCTAACTTTGTGGTTTCTGTAGTCCAGGAAGTAGGACCTGCCGTAGTTAGAATTGATACTTCTAGGACGGTGACTTCTCGCGTTCCAGATGAATTTAACGACCCATTTTTTCGTAGATTCTTTGGAAGTAGAGTTCCCACACAACCCAGACGAAGAGAACAAAGTGGAAACGGTTCTGGGTTTATTATCAGTTCTAATGGTGAAATATTAACTAATGCTCACGTAGTAGATGGTGCCGATCGAGTAACCGTTGAATTAAAAGATGGTCGTAAATTTAACGGTCAAGTACTAGGTGAAGACCCGGTAACAGATGTTGCAGTAATTAAAATTGATGCCGATAAATTACCTGTAGTAGCATTAGGAGACTCAGAAAAACTACAGCCAGGAGAAGCTGTAATTGCCATCGGTAATCCTCTAGGTTTAAACTACACGGTAACTTCTGGAATTATTAGCGCTACGGGACGTTCTAGCAGCGATATTGGTGCTTCTGACAAGCGAGTTGATTATATTCAAACCGATGCTGCAATCAACCCCGGTAATTCTGGCGGACCTTTATTAAGTGCCCGAGGACAAGTAATAGGCATGAACACCGCTATTATTCGAGGCGCTCAAGGTTTAGGATTTGCGATTCCTGTCAACACAGTTAAAAGAATTTCTCAACAATTAATAGACAAAGGTAGAGTCGATCATCCTTATCTTGGGATTCAGATGGTAACGCTGACACCAGATGTGAAAGAAAAACTTAACAGCGAAATCGGCACTCCCAGCATATCAGCTTCCGAAGGCGTTTTATTAATACGTATCATGACAGGTTCTCCAGCATCCCAAGGTGGATTAAAAGCAGGAGATGTTATTGTAAGCATTAATAAGCAGCCTGTAAAAGCTAACGAAGACGTACAAAAACTAGTAGAAAAAAGTCAAATTGGTCAGCCATTAAATATAGAAGTAAAACGCAACGGCAGAACTGTAAACTTAGCAGTAAGACCAGCACCTTTACCAGCTGCTAGAGGTAATTAGGAGATAAGGTTAAAGGTCAAAGATTTAAGGTTAAGGGTAAGAGGTAATAAGTAAAAATTTATTTCACCTTTAACAATAACCGGAGAAGTCCCATACCTACCTGTTAAGGAGGTGTGGGGACGCGAATAATGCGGGAAGCAGAGCTGCACCGCATTTTCGCTCATGAATCCGAGGATAAAAGCCTTGCGTCCTAAAATGCAATGTTTACGACGAGCTTTTTAGGACAGCAAGACTTTTATCAATCTCTTCGGGTGCTAACGAATCAATTATATCTTCTATCACGGCAGTCATAGTTTTATCCTTACTAGCTGCATATAAACGCAGCTTATTAAGTCTACGCTCGCTTATCCTTAAATGTAATCCTTTATTTTTCATTACGTCTAAACAATGTCTACACAATTATGTTAATATATAAATAGGTCGTTAGCGAAGCGTCTCCGGAGGAGATAAACAAGGGATTTATCAATGAGAACTTCGTATCAATACCGATTAAAACCAAATAAAGAGCAAGCAGCGAAGATAGATAATACTTTAGAAATGCTTCGCTATCAGTATA
>JBCCLY010000696.1:0-2768 GCA_039026655.1 Cyanobacteria bacterium P01_C01_bin.38
TAAATTTGAGTTTAAAAACGTGTTTTTTTATAAATATTACCTAAGTCTAGGTAAGAATAGCTTGCATCTTCCTTCGGATAGAATTTTGTTTATTTTAAGCTATCAATTTAAAAATTTTGCAGCGCTGAGGGATTTTGGATTTTATCAGTGGTTCGTTTTTCCCGCAACTATGTAGAGACGCGATATATCGCGTCTCTACAACAGATATCGCGTCTCTACAACACGTCGGTAGTCAAACAAACCAGTCAGAATTAATCAACCATTTTTTTCCGACGCATCAAACCAACAGTTAAAGTAGCAATTGCCAATCCGAAAATAGTTCCTGGCTCGGGTACGCGAGTATATTCTACCGTACCAAAACCCAACTCTGGCGATCGCGGTTCATCTTCTGGTGTATAGAAGGTTGGATCGAAACCGTCAGTAAATTCTGTTCCCGATATGCGGATAAAATCACCGGGATAATCTAATTCGGGAACGTTGGTAAAAGGATGATATACTGCAAACCAATCAAGCCCCAACAATTCACCATCTTGGAAATTCACCGTGGGAAATTCTGGAAAACGCGCATCGATATCTTGATTAACGCGAGAGTCGTCGAACAAAGAAACAGTTAAACCAGACTCTACCCCAAAACTCTCAAAACCTTCTCCTGTTAACGAAGAATCATCGAAAGTGAAACTACCATCATATAAATCCGGGTTGGGTTCCAAATCAATTTCCGGTGCGCCTTCGAGAAAAAGACCTTCAATCATGGTACTCTCGAATTGGTAAGTTACAGCTTTAACCGCTTGGATTTCTACTGCTGTAACACCCAGGATTGTAAAAGTAACAGCGAGAGATAGTTTTTGATATAAGTTATTCAACATTTTTGGTACGCAGATTTGGGAGTAAATTAATTTACCTTAGTTCATGTCTTCAATTTTGACTTGTGCAAACTTTGCACATTTTGTGGCATTGATAGGTTTTTCCGCACACCCGCTTAGGGTTGCAAACCCCAAGCTAATAGCATAAGTCCTATAAATCTGATATGTTGCACCATTCGCAACAAGCTAAAAGAAACCCGGTTTCTGTTCGTGAAACCACTATTATCTCGTTATTCAAACGACAAGAAACCGGGTTTCTGACACTGGTGCAAGATGTAAGATAAATAGGACTAGAATAAAACCTTTCATAATTAACGAGATTAATTATCAAATATGATAGATTATATTTTCAGTCCTATTCATAGGACTTTCGCTATTAGACGGGGGTTTGCAACCCCCGGCGGTTTTCAATTAAAACCCGTCGCTTTGAAATTAAAAAAAAACAGTCTATTGACAATGTGAAAACCCTTTGCGTCTAATTATTAAAAACGCTTTCTTCTTGCCCTAAAAACTTCTGGTTAATAATTTCGTTAAAACTTTCTAAATTTGTTTGCCATTTGTTAATACGTTGTACCATTTGGCTAATAATTTCCGTTTGTGGATACTCGTTTACTCTATAGTGAAAGCTGCCGGAAAATAACAAAGCAGGAAGGGATTTTTCGTTTTGCTTAATTTGAGCTTGAGTAACGCTTAAACTCAACGGTGCGGATTCTAGTTGGTAAAGAAAGTTGATGCTAGCTTGCATTTTTTCTTTACCAATATTTTGCCAGGGACCTGGAGCAATTAAAGTCTTAGTAATATAGTCGCTAAAACTATTTTCTAAACCAATTAAGCTCTTAGGATTTATGATTACTTCTTGATAATCCGCATGGGGAAGTTTTTCAACATATTTACTAGCCACTTCCGAGAGTTGAATATCTTTTATCGCTTTTTTAGCCATTGTCTCCGAGAAAAAGATTTTACCCGGTTGAGCTACTAAACTAACACCATTTTTGAAAGCGAGTTGCACCGCACTAGGAGTTGCCACGGGCTTACTTTGTAATTCCCAGTCTTGCGGGATTATTCCACTGGTTTTCAGAAAATCCATGCTCAACATACCAACATTGAGCTTTTTCGCGGTAATTATAATACCGATTTCCTGAATTTCTAAGGTTTTGTTTACTGAAGTGGTCATTAATTGCATATTGATGTTCTTCCTTTGAATAAAAATGCAGATATCTTTCGCTTAATACGCAAGCATTTGTTAGATATATTTATTACATATTTTCTTTTAACAAAGTGCCTTGCCTAATACAAGCATCGTAAACTGAGATTTATGTTTTTTAAGACTATTGCAAAATTTTCTCATTTTTTTGACTTACGTAAATTTTACTATAAATTTGACTTTGCAAAAGTAATATTTGATGAAGATTGTGTGAAGAAAGTGGAAGGTAGTGGGTATTGGGTAATGGGTAATTGGTTGAAAATTTTACTTTCTAAGATAGCAACTACCAACTACCAACTACCAACTACCAACTACCAACTACCTAACTAAACGCAAAGTTATCTGCCATAAAACTATCCGCACCAATACCTTGCAATATAGCTAATTCGGAACCATTAGCAGCAATTAAAGTATTATCATCTTGCTGAGTAATGCTTAAATCATCGAAACCGATACCTAAGCCAGCGATTCCAAGTACGTCTTCACCACTGGTAAAGTCAGTAATAATATTCGCAGATTCAGGAATTTCAGCGGTTGCAATCCAGAATTGATCTGCACCTGCACCACCTGTAATCACATTATCACCACCACTCATGGCAAAGAATTTATCGTCTCCTTCTCCACCGACGATTCTATCTGAGCTTGCCAGTATTACGGTATCATCACCGCTGCTTGCATAAATTCGGTTTCCTCCTTCGCTA
>JBCCLY010000697.1:0-2766 GCA_039026655.1 Cyanobacteria bacterium P01_C01_bin.38
AATACGCCAATTAGGAAGTGGAAACATACCAACTGGTAAGGACCACCGTTGTACAACCACTCATCTAGAGAAGCTGCTTCCCAAATTGGGTAAAAGTGTAAACCAATTGCGTTAGAAGAAGGAACAACTGCACCAGAGATGATGTTGTTTCCGTAGATCAAAGATCCTGCAACAGGCTCACGGATACCATCGATATCTACTGGAGGTGCTGCGATAAATGCGATTACGAAACAGGTGATTGCAGATAATAGAGTAGGAATCATCAATACACCGAACCAACCGATGTATAAACGGTTGTTGGTGCTGGTGATCCATCCGCAGAACTGTTCCCACGCAGAGGCGCTCTCGCGTCTTTGTAATGTGGTTGTCATGGTTCAGATAATTGCTATCAAATGAATGATTTGGATTAGGTGTTTCAACCTATGTACTTATACTAGATCAAATATTTCGGTTTGTAAAGGGCTTTAACAAAAAAAATGTAGTTAATGCTGCTAAATTAAAAAATAAAATTGTTCAAAAGTCCTGGTATACAATGCTTATAGTGAATCAGCAAAAAAAAGTAAATTCTCATAAATTAAATTCATATATTAGAGAGTGGCTGCTCTAATCAAGCTTAAGATTTGATATTGCTTGTTCGATGTCGAGCGTCAAATACTTATCCAGAGCCATATACATCCAATAAAGAGACATTTGTGGATCTTGGCTAGTTTTCTGAAAACCCATTGTTAATGCCAAAGTTTGGGCAAATGGATTAACCGTTAAGGTATACAAATCGCAAAGATTGGGAAAATCTGCCTGCATAGTAATAAAAGTTTGTCGGGCATCCTCTAATAATTGACATAGACTACTGTGCTGGAGATATTCAGAATCTATTTGAAAGCTGCGGATAAAAAGAGAAGTGCAGTCTTCATCTCCAGGTTTTGCAATATTAAAAGGATCGGTTGTAGAGGCAGTACTTAAATGTAAACTTTTGCTGGGGGGTAGAAAAAAGTTCTCCTCAGATTCGCAAGCTACAGGATAAAGAATGTAAACACCAACCGGGGCTTGAGTATCGCCACAACGCAAAACCCGCATCCCTTTAGAATATTGTTTGGCCCAAGTACGTAGTTTTCGAGCTATTCTTTGGGGTGCTGCGGTGGTTTTTTTGTTCATCCAATCGTATTGACGAGCTAAAAAAGTGGCAACGGGTATAGCATCGGTGCGGGGATTAAAGTTATCGGTAATAAGCTCAACTGGTTCGGCAACTTGTGTAGAATTATCAAAATCGGTCAATGTAGAGCAAATACGAATACATATATTGTTACCATCGAATTCCTTTTCGATAAGTCCTAAAGCCACCAACTTATCAATCATCATTCCCGCAGCACGTTCGCTACCTCTGTCTTCTTCGCCGTAAAATAGTTCGTTGGCTTCTCGGTGAGTACAAGCAACAAAACCTTGAGGTAAATCGAGTTCGGTTAAAGTTTCGTTAACAATTCCTAACTCAGATTGCTGTTTGAGTAATAAATACGCCCATAACTTTACAAAACATTCAGCCCGACGGCGCGTTAAACCGACTCTTCCTTTCAAAAGAGCAACATACCTGCGCCGATGTTCTAGATCAAAAAACTCATCAATACTAACTAAATCCTTCACGGCAGAATTCCCTAGTAAATTTTTCTCATACGCAAAGTAACAATACAGTCATTATGAATCGGTTGACCGTACTGTATTGCTTAATTTAAGAAAACTTCACCCTGTTTCAGGGAAATTCTGTATTATTCACTGTATCTTCACTTAGTTCAATACTTTTTTCAAGGTTGCTGCTCAATCATTGCAGATGCAGAGTCCGATTTATAACAATGCTGCTAGTAGCTTAATTCAAGAATATTTTTTAACTATTTCAAAGGAGATTAATAATGAATGTTTCACTGTTAGAGCAAAACCAGAAAACTGCATCTACCAATAGAGATATATTCTACAGCAAAAAACGTAAATATGAAAGAATACAGCCTGCATCCAAACTTGATTTGATGCAAGCAGTAATCGAAAGCTTTGTAGACGGAATTTTTATACTCACAACTCAAGGTGAATTAGTTCATGCCAACGAACGCGCACGCTCTATTTGTCAGGGAGAAGTACCATTAGAAATTAGACGTATTTGTCAGTCTTTAAACGAAAGCCGTCAACTATTCCCCAATCAAAACATATCCATTGAATCAGAAATCGAGACAGAATCCGAAGTAAAAATTCGCGTTCGCGTTCGATGGTTACAAGCAAATGAAAGCAATAATGATTACTTAATAGTTACCTTAGAAGATCGCAAACAAACCAATCAAAGCATGGCAATTTCAGAAGCCAAAAAATATGCTTTAACAGAACGAGAAACTGAAGTGTGGTTGTTGCGTCGGGCTAATTATTCTTACCAAGAAATTGCTGAAGAACTTTATATTACTATCAATACAGTCAAGAAGCATTTGAAAAATATTTATGCCAAGCAACAATTATCAATGAACAATTATCAATGAACAATTATTAGTAGGCAATAGGGAATAGGGAATAGGGAATAGGTAAAATTGATAAATATTCAATTATCAACTCATAACTCATAACTCCTAACTCATAACTCCTAACTCATAACTCCTAACTCCTAACTCCTAACTTTTTAAAGCCATAACGCCTAATTTTTGTCTGACTTCACTTAAAGGAGTAGCCCAATCAGATTCAATATCCCAGTCAATTAATTTGGTGGCCATTTTGCCGGTTTTGATAACTTGAATAATCTCT
>JBCCLY010000698.1:0-2757 GCA_039026655.1 Cyanobacteria bacterium P01_C01_bin.38
ACAATCTGTTGCACTTTGTTGAGCATAAAAAGGATATTGCTTGCTCAAACGTTCCCAAATATGCTTGGCTTTAGTTTTAGGGCTGGGAAAGTAGGGTTTAGTTTTTTTCTGTGTCGAGGAAGGGAATGGAATAACTTTCCTCTCGCTAGCAATTCTCTCGCTTTTAGGGAATGTCTTATTATTGTGCTTCCGAGAGCGAAAATCCTGGGGTGATAATTGCTCTGATGGATTAATCCAAGCTAATAACTCGTTCCATTCTTTCAAAGCTAATTGCAAATTAGAACTCTTGAGAGTATAGACAATAGTCGGTTGCGTTACTTCCCATTTTCCATCAATATCAGTATCTTTATAAATATTTCCTGGACTTAAAATTCGATCTGTGCGATTTTTTAGTTCCCCTTCTCGTAACAGCAGCAACTGATTATCATCAAATTCTACGGCGCTTTCCCCAGCCTTAATACGGTACCGCTCAAATAAACAGAGAGCTTTGAACATATCTTCGGTAAAGGAAATGCGCGATAGTTGAGAATTCTGACGGCACAGCAGCAATATATCCCAAAATTCCGCACGTCTGTAGAGACGCTCTTTAAGTTGGGGATATTTTGTCATTAAGCCATGTAGCACTTCACCATTGACATAACAAAGTTTCAAAGATGTTGAAGCTCTTGCCGCTAAGGGTAGAAAACTTTCGGGAAACAAACTTTGCTCGCTAAAAGATGCACCACAAGGAACAGTTGCGATTAAATTATCCCCATCATCAAGAAGTCGAACTTTACCCGCAAGCACAATAAAAATACCAGACTTAGCTTCAAGCGATCGCCAAAATAACTTTGCTACTTTGGGTTCAATTATTTCCAATCCCTTCAAGCAGGTTTGTATATCCTGTTGTGTAAGGCTTTCACCCAGAGTCGCGGTAATTTGATTACATAGTTGCTCTTGGGATAATACAGGTTGGATCATTTCTCTACCTCTACGACTTCAAATTGCGACTACTGATTCGATTAGGGCTGATTTGCAACTTAATACAGCACTTTGCAGTTAAATGAGGTACATTCTTCTACTCCCTACTCCCTACTCCCTACTCCCTTATCACAATATGTTCTGTACCTCATTAAGATGAAATCCGCTGTAAATAGAGACATTAGTATCATGCTTCGCATTCAACTGCTTGCAATTGGCAAATAGATTGTTGTTTATTCAAAAATCGCAATTGCGATAAATATTTACATAGCAATATAATCATGCAAGTATTAAATATATAACTATGATTTTCGTAGCTAGAAAGCTGAAGTAGAAGCCTTTTGAACCATTGAATGTATTGATTTCTAGAATCCCTGAGTCTAGCAATTGCAAGTGTACATAATTGATAACTCAGATCAAAATACACTGAAATGTCCCAGCAAAAGCACATCTGCCCAAAAAAACTTGATATTAAACAGATTTGAGCTTGAAATCTACTCATACCTGCCTGCAAAACGATTCCAAATCGCCGACTACATTCTACCCGTAAATCAGCACGTAACCTTTCTAACTTATTATTTTGCTTAAAAATACTTACAAACTTCAACTGTAAGAATTTATATTCGGCAAAAACTTGTAGGAAACTAAATTGATGTGACATAATTTGTATAAGTTGCCATCAGTAGTAACGCATCGCTGTAGGTTATATCCCCGCCAAGGTTCTACAGTTATGCATAATTAGCTTTAGGATGTGTGACTAACCCTAGGAATTTCCCTCTAAATTTAGGGGGATTATCCTTCGGTTTGTATAGAGAATTACATTTCAATAAAAATTCATCCTTTTACAGTTCTCTCATAAAAACAATTTCCTTAATTAAATAGTGAATTCTAATCGGTACTTAAGCTCTAACAAACTTTAATGACCTAATAAGCATTGTACGGTTACTTATGATTGCTTGTTATGCTTTGCCTCTAAAGTATTATGTCTGGCAAGTTAAATCAAGAAGGAAGTCTTAATTATTAAAACCTGTTAAGCTAGCCTCCATAAACAAGGCACTAAACATAAGTGGTATTGTTTTTAGGCAAACCCATTTAGCAACACACTAGTCATTCAAGCTCTCTAATAAACGTATGGGTATTATTTTGTGAGTTTATGCAATGTACTTTTAGTTTATGATGCCTGACGCTATTTAGATAAACCTGTGAAATACTTGATACATGAAGGCTTCAGAGACTAAAATAAGTTTGAAATATTTATTTAAAATATTAAAAACATTAAACTTTTAGTCGAATAACAATCCTTAAAAAATCAAAATAGGAAAGTAACTACAGGCAATAAATGATTTGTTACAGACTTATAAACAATCATTGCTTTTATATGCATAGGCAATAAATCTTGGTTTGCAGGCAAGTTATCTCAGTAATTAATCGCTGTTGTTTGTGACTTCTGCGAAACTAAGATAGTAGGTTTACGAAGACACACCGGCGTTAGATAGCTAAAACCAAATGCTACGGCTGTAAATTTTTCGATTTCCACTTATCACCGATCTAATGCTTCAAATTCTTAGTCAAATTCGAGCGCGAAAAATTCACTAATATTTACATTCAAAAGCTATAAATGCACCATCCATGACCCAAGCGGAATAGATTTCAAATGAACTAGCCTGTTAAGTAGGGGATTAAGGTTCAATAACTTTGTATAGTCTAGAATTCGCAGAAAAGACAGTTCCCTTAAATAATCGTAGTCTCTCACACCTTTATTAAGACCACCGTACTTAATAATAGATTATTAAGCCT
>JBCCLY010000699.1:0-2755 GCA_039026655.1 Cyanobacteria bacterium P01_C01_bin.38
AGCTAAAGTCGGAATACTAACTGCTCCCACCAGCAAAATGATGATAGAGCAAACTATAGTTAAAACTGGTCTGCGGATAAAGTTTTCTACGAACATTTTATTAGTTAGTAGTTAGGAGTTAGGAGTTAGGAGTTAGGAGTTAGGAGTTGGTAGTTGGTAGTTGGTAGTTGGTAGTTGGGGATTGGGAGGGGGTAGAGGAGCCACTGCGTTGCGGAGGTTCCCTCCGTTGTAGCAAGTGGCGTAGGGTAGAGAGGGAGAATGAAAGATTTAATAAACTATTTTTAGTGGGAGCATCTTGCTCCCTAATTGCTTCTCATTACCCATTACCAATTACCAATGCCCCATGCCCAATCCCCAATTACCCATTACCAATTACCAACTACCCATTACCTATTCCCAATTTATTGAATTTCACAAACCATTAATCGAGCTAAAAAGTAATTCGTCATTTTGGAGCCGAAGGGGGAATTCCACCAGCGAGCGGGATGACTACCTTCGGGAGCGTTTAAACTCCAATCTAGTTCGTCACATTTTTTCCAACGATTATTTTCTCTCCATCCCAAGCGTTTTCCCCATTCTTCAATAATCTTGCTGTTTTGTTCGATGGTTGTTTCTATGTTTCCTCCTACTTCTTGATAAATACGAGCTTGAATACTAAAACCAAAACGGCGATCGCTGTAGGTAAGCCACAAGTTATCAATTACCTGCAATTGAACGCAGGGAAAATGCTGTACTTCAGCGGGACGAAAATCTTCTAAGTCTGTATGTCCGGCGATGTCGGCAATTAAGCGTATAGTTTCTGTATCTGCGTCTTCCCATTTTTGAGCAGCGAGCATATCTCGCAATGGTTGGTAGCGTACTATGTCGCTTACTAATTGAAGGCTATTTTCTATTTCAGATATTTTGCTTGATGCATCGGAGTTGGTATTTTTGGTTAACTCTGGTGCGGATGAATGGTTATTTCGATTATTGGAATTAATTTGTTTTTGTAAGTCCGATACTTGGGCTTTTAATTCGTCTAATTGCTTTTGTATATCGGAAAGTTGGGGAGAGTCTTTATTAGTTAGTTGTGGAAAGTTAGTCATATTGATTTTGGATTTTAGATTTTGGATTTTAGATTTCTAACTTATCGTTTAGTAGCATTATTTAAACAATTTATCCCTTTGACAATTTTCAATTAAATCAATTTCTGATTCAAATCAATTTTTGAAATCCAAAAGATGTATTCAATTTAAAATCTTTCATTAGTCCTATTCATAGGACTTTTGCTATTAGCTTGGGATTTGCAATCCCAAGTGGTTTTGATAATTGTGCAGGGTATAAGTCTAAATTGATCGAGAATTAAATGCAAAAGATGTTTTAGTTTCTATTATCAAAAAAAAATAATTTCCCTCCTAATCATTTATTTGCAGCAATCAAACTTCGTTTTAACCCACCTGGGGTTGCAAACCCCAGGCTAATAGCGAAAGTCCAATAAATAGGACTAATAAATCTTGTTAATGTAAATTTAAATTGAGATTTTGCTTTATCCATATATCAATTGATAATTGTTAACTGCTCACTGCTCACTGCTCACTGCTCACTGTTAACTGCTTCCTCTGGGGCGATCGCCGCACCGTCTGATAAGTTCAAAATGCCTGTGGTTGCAATTCTTTCGCCTGGTTTCAATCCTTCGATAACTCTATAACTATTACCTTGAATTTGTCCTAATTGTACTGGCCTTTGTTTAACTACTTGCTGCATTTCTCCTGATTCTTCGTTTTTCTCGTTTCCGGCGACAAATACAAATGCTTGATTGCCGACGCGTGATATTGCAACTGTTGGTACTAATAGTGCTGGGCTTCGATCCCAAATTACCCTAGCTCGCACAAATTGATCGGAACGCAATCTACCGTCGGGATTTTCAAAGGTGGCTTTGGCTGTTATGGCTTGGGTTGTGGGGTTTGCTTCTGGTGAAATAAAGCTGATTGTTCCCGTGGCTAAGGGTTCGCGAGCTTGTTTGTCTACTCTCAACTGTACCGGAAGTCCGACTCTGAGTTGAGTTGCTTTCTCTGCTGGTACCGAAAATCGCACTTCTAAGGCTTGATTTGATGTCAAAGTGGTTAATTCTTGTCCGGTATTTACATAGTCTCCAACTTTGAGGGTAATATCTCCTACCATTCCGGCTACGGGTGCTAATACTCTGGTATCTTCTAAATCCTCGCTTTCTACTCTGGCTTGAGCCTGAGCTTGAGCTAATGCGGCATTTTCTCTATCTAAGTTGGCTCTTGCTGCTTCTATCTCTTGTTGAGCAGCAATTACTGTTGCTTGTGCTGCATTTAAATCTTTTTGGGCTGAATTACGAGCGGCTACTGCTGTATTTAAGTTTCTTCTCTGTACGTCTAATGCCTGTCTGGCTTGCGCTCCTTGAGTAACTAGACTTTGCGTGCGTTTAAATTCTGCTTGCTGTAGGGTTTCTTCTGCTCTTTGACGTTCAACTTCTGCGGCTGCGGAAGCTCTTCTTTCTTCTGCTTCTCTTAAACGAGCTTGGGATGTTCTTAATGCTGCTTCGGCATTTGCGCGAGCTGCTCTTTGAACGTTAATGTTTGCAGTTGCTGCATTTAACTGCGCTCTAGAACGATCGAGACGCAACTGCATTATCGGCGTACCGGCTCTGACAACCTGTCCCGAACGTGCCAATATTTGCTCTATTCGTCCGGGTATTTCCGGTCTGAGTGTAACTCTTTGCGAGGCTTGTAAATTTCCTACATAATCG
>JBCCLY010000700.1:0-2748 GCA_039026655.1 Cyanobacteria bacterium P01_C01_bin.38
CATATCGTATTAGTAGATAATAAAATTACTGCTCAAGAAAAAGATTTATTAAGGGCGATCGCCATGACATTAGATTGTCCCATACCGCCGTTTTTAAAATCAAAGCGAAAAATGTTGTAGAGACGTAGCACTGCTACGTCTCCTAACGCCACGTCTGCCAACGCGTTTTCGGTTTTCACCTTATTTATCTACATAGAAGGCAGAGCCTTCTAAACTGCATTACCATGCAGAGCATGGTAACGAGCAAAACGAAACTGCCTTCTAAACTGCATTACCATGCAGAGCATGGTAACGAGCAAAACGAAACTGCATTACTATGCAGAGCATGGTAACGAGCAAACGAGCAAACGAGCAATCTAAAATCTAAAATCCAAAATCCAAAATCGTTTACCCTTGAGAAACCTGTGCTTCCAACTTTTCTTTATCTTGACGACGTTTCTTAGCGTAAAGCTGAATAGTTGCAGCCATCGCAATAACTAACCCAAAAATTCCCCAAGCTGTAATATCGGTGGGAAGACTATTTTTGAATACTGCTAACAACACAATTACTACCAACATTACAGTAGGTGCTTCATTCAAAGCGCGTAATTGCTGACTACCCCATTTGCATTCACCTGCTGCTAGCTGCTTCATTAAACGCTTGCAGTAATGATGATAGCCAATTAACAACACTACGAAAGCCAGTTTTACGTGTAACCAAGGCTGTTTCAGAACTTCCGGCTCCGTTGATAGCAAACCAATCGCCATCAATACCGTTACAATCATTCCTGGGGTGGTAATAATACTGTAGAGACGTTTCTCCATAATTTGATATTGATTTTTCAATATCGTGCGTGCGGGTTCGGCTTCTTGCTCGGCTTCTACGTGGTAGATAAACAAACGAACCAGGTAAAACAACCCAGCAAACCAAACTACAATACCAACAATATGAAATGCTTTAAACCAGGAATAAGCCATAAATCGTAGCCTTTACAAACTTCATTTAAAAGGGGGCGATATAAATATTAGGTTACGATAAAAAGCCCTCAGACAACTGCTCATAGAAGCTTTAATGGTAAATAAATACGAACTTTAACGTTGTCTGGATTAACTTTGGGATAATGTGTTTTTTTATGTAGATATCGTAAATATCTAGTTTTAACAACCGCTTGCACACTGCTGACTTTTTTTAAATGCAACCTGAATTCAACTTTTTTCAGCATTGGTATCCAGTTTCTCCCGTCGAAGATATCGATCCGAAAAAACCGACCCCAGTAACGGTTTTAGGGCTTCGGTTAGTCATCTGGAAGCCGAAATCATCTGTAGCCCGAGTATTTTTAGACAAATGTCCCCATCGTCTCGCGCCTTTAAGCGAGGGAAGGGTTGATGAAAAAACGGGTAATTTGATGTGCAGCTATCACGGTTGGCAATTTGATGCAGAAGGAATTTGTACCAGCATTCCCCAAGCTGAAAAGCCACAACTTTTGACTGAAAATCAAAAAAATCTTTGTGCTGTTAGTTTACCACTCAGGCAAGAAAATGATTTATTGTGGGTTTGGCTTGATGCAAATTCTCCCCAACTAGCAACAGATACCCCTTTGCCTCTTTCACCTCAAATTGATGCGAGTAAAGGTTTTGTTTGGTCTTCTTACCTCCGCGATTTAGAATATGATTGGCAAACTCTTGTAGAAAATGTCGCAGATCCAAGTCACGTTCCTTTTACCCATCATGGATTACAGGGGAATCGAGAACAAGCTTTACCGATACCGTTAGAAATTATTAAATCCACAGCAAATTTAATTGAAGCGAATTCACAAGGAAGATTTAACACTACGATTACTTTTGAACCGCCTTGCCGCTTAGAATATACAATCCGCTTGGGTAACGAAGGCAAGCAACTCGGGCTTGTCACCTACTGCATACCAACTTACCCAGGTAAATCAAGAATTGTCGCTCTATTTACCCGCAACTTTGCTACAAATCTTAATCGCTTTATACCGCGCTGGTGGAGTCATATCAAACTTAGGAATAAAGTACTCGACGGTGATATGATTATTTTGCACCAGCAAGAGCATTTTCTCCAAGAAAGACAATCGCAAGAAAGTTGGAAAAGTGCTTACAAACTACCTACAAGTGCAGATCGTTTAGTCATTGAATTTCGTAATTGGTTTGATAAATATTCTCAAGGTAAATTACCTTGGGAGAAAGTTGGAATCGAAGTTCCACAAAGTTCTATTTTGAGAATAAACGATAACCGTCAAGAACTACTCGACTGTTATAAGCAGCATACTATAATTTGTAGTAGCTGTAGAAAAGCTTTAAAAAATGTACGGCGCTTGCAAGTTTTTTTAGTTGCATATTTCGCCATTATTATTTCAGTTGTAGCGACTCTTCCTGATGCATTTAGAATTAAGCTCGGTTTACCATTAATGCTGAGTGGATTATTAAGTTTAGCAGTTTTTGCTTGGCTTAAATTATGGTTAATTCCTCAATTTTATTTCCAGGATTATCTGCATCCTGAAAAAGATTAAATTTCAATAAACTTACTCTCTTTAAAGACAAATTAAAGATGTTTTTAGCTAAATAAATAGAATTTATTTGAGCTTAGCTTTAGTATATTTGAAATTATATATAGGATTCCTCCGCAGATTTATGAAACATACGTAGGGGAGGCAGTTTGCGGTGTAGATTCTCTTCCCGCAAAACTGCCGTTGTGTTGTCGCGGAGCGCAACGCACCATTTTATAAGGGTTTGGTGCTGCCTTACTGA
>JBCCLY010000701.1:0-2743 GCA_039026655.1 Cyanobacteria bacterium P01_C01_bin.38
CAATTTTTTCCAGAATGTTTCAAAAATGGCGGATGCGGGTGATTCGATTTGCAGTTTCAAATCCCAATCAACTAATAATTTACGAGCATCTTCAATACGGGAATCGTCGAAAGATATTGACTTTAATATGGGCATCAAATCCCGCGCATTCAAATTAAAGTTATCGCCTTGTATCAACTCAATATCGGTTAAACTTAATGGATACTTTGCATCTTTAATTAATTCTTCAATACGTTTTGCACGGTAGCCGTGAACCCAATCTTTAGTAATAATGTAGGGATAATTTTCATTAACAACGGCATTATTTGCAGTAATAATATATCCTCGCGGTGGATTAAAACTGTAGGGCAATTCGTCAAAATTAATATACCCTTGCCATTCATATTTATTATCCCAACCCGGTACCGGATAGCGTCCATCCGATCCTTGACGAATGGGAGTTTTACCAGGCATTTGATAGCCGATATTTCCATCAATATCTGCATATATTAAATTCTGAGCCGCAATATCAAATTTACTTGCAGCAACGCGAAATTCTTGCCAATTTTGAGCGCGATTTATTTCTGGAAGGGCACTAATTAATGTAGAAGGTTCTAAAGCAGTCCACCGCAAAGAAACAGCATAATTATTAGGAATTTGAACTAATGAATTTTCACCGAATTGTTCTAATTGAGGAACAACATCAGAAAGAATTGGGCCATGTTTAGTGTAGCGGATTGTTTGAAAAACTGGTTCGGAAGAAGCAACTTGAATTTCTTCTTTTACAAGCTGCATATCAACCCATTTACCATTTACTTCGTATTGATTGGGATTTTCGGGATTAATTTTTTCTACATACAAATCCATCGTATCGGACATCACATTTGTCACACCCCAAGCAATGCGATTATTATGTCCAACAATTACCCCCGGTACTCCTGCAAAAGTAAAACCCGTGACATTGTAAGGACAATTATTACTTGTTGAATTATTTATTAAATTATTTTTTGAATTATTTTTTGAATTATTTTTTGAATTACAGTGCAAACCTAATTCATACCAAATCGAAGGCATTTGCACAGCTAAATGTGGGTCATCAGCTAAAATTGGTTTACCCGTACTAGTACGTTTACCCGAAATTGTCCAACTATTAGAACCTACACCCATTCCCGTACCACCAAGAATTTCTTCTATGGCAGTTATGTTACTGGCAATAGATTTTAAGGAAGGAGTAATATCTTTTAAAGCAAATAATCTATCTTCTTTTGTATTCTTTATTTCCTTTCTTGCAAGTTTGAAATCAGGTGCAATTACAGGATAATCTTGAGGATAAAGGGGAAAAAGTTCGTCTACTCGTGCTTTAGGAAAAGATTTTAAGAGAATACTACGTTCAATTTCATCACCAAGATTTGTACTTAAATCGTAAGCCATTACTTTACCCCAGAGAATAGAGTGAATTGGCTGCCAAGGTTCGGGTTTATAGTTACGATTGAGAAGTTTTAATACGGCATATTCTAAACTTAAAGCATTACCTTGATGATTTGACAAGTAAGCATTTACACCTTTAGCATAAGCCTGCAAATTTGCCTTTGTCTGAGCATCCAAGGTTTCTGCTAATTCCTGCTGCGCTAACTTTTTCCATCCCATTGTTCGCAGAAATCTATCTTTATCCAACTGCGACTCGCCAAACATTTCCGACAATCTTCCAGCACCAATATGTCGCCAGAAATCCATTTGCCAAAACCGATCTTGAGCGTGTACGTAACCTTCTGCTAAAAATAAATCGTGGGAAGAAGAAGCATAAATTTGTGGGATTCCCCATTCATCTCGCTGGATTTTCACTTCCGAATCCAATCCCGGAATCGCAATAGTACCGCTTGTTTGGGGAAAAGATTTTCTAACCTTGTAAGTAGTCAATCCCGCTAAAGTTATAACCAATACCAGAATTACTATTCCGACATTCCTGAATACCGCCGCAAGCCTACCTTTTTTCAAATTATCCATCTATTCCCTAATGGCTGAAATTCCGGTTAAACAAACGACATTATATAGCTTTGCGGGTAACGTTGAACGAGGAATTATCAGGTTGAGAGGGGGAAGAGGGGGAAGAGGGGGAAGAGGGGGTGAATAACTCTTAACTCCTAACTCCTAACTCCTAACTCCTAACTCTTATTTCCCTTTAGTGGTGAAAACTGTGGTGTACATCATTAACATTCCACCCATAAAAATGAAGAAAGCGATTCCTGCTGTAACTAAGTCGAGAATATTGGTATTTTCCATGATTAGTTTTTTAGTGGTTTTTATTCTTGGTTGTTAGTTAATAGTTTATGGCTAGGAATCGCTTATTAAACCTGGTTGTTATCAAAATTATAATTTGTTAATAGGTTCGTAGTTGGGACTTTAGTCCTAAATAAGAGCGTTAAAACGCCAACTACAAACCTTTATAGTCATTCCAATTAATTTCCGTAGTGCGAGCATCTTGCTCGCTAGCATCGAGCCAGCAAGATGCTCGCACTACCATCTGTTTTTTCCGCAGGAATGACTATAAAAGCCACTAACAACTAACCACTAGGAATGACTATAAAAGCCACTAACAACTAACCACTAACAACTAACAACTAACTAAAAATCAACACCACGTTTAGGTTCTACTCCATGATTGGCGTAATGTTTATGACAGTAGACTTCTGAGTGAACGCTGGCTAGTTCAAAGTATTCCGGTTGATTTTGGCAGCGCCCGGTGATAATTATTTCTGTGTGACGG
>JBCCLY010000702.1:0-2742 GCA_039026655.1 Cyanobacteria bacterium P01_C01_bin.38
CAAAACTCAAAAATTGCAAAAAAACTGTATTCCAAAATACAAAAAAAAGTATTATGTATGATCCCCTAGATAGATGAAAGGGAAAACAAACAACCTGTAATTTGTAATTGTAGTTGCTTGATAGTAAATTGTTGACAACCTGAAATAATTTGAAATAGTTCAAATTTAATTGATCGCCTTCTTTTTTAGTCAATGCGATTAATCAAATTTGATATGGGTAAAGATTTTATTCTCTATCCAGTGGAAAACGAAGTCCTAACTTTATATGGACTTTTTCAATTGCAAAAACAGACATAAATTATGAGAATCGCTCAAGTAGCCCCTTTAAGGGAAAGAGTTCCGCCTCCTTCTTATGGAGGAATCGAGTTAGTAGTTAGTCATTTAACCGATGAGTTAGTTCGTCGGGGTCATGAAGTAACTTTGTTTGCTTCTGGTGACTCATTGACTCAAGCAAAGTTGGAAGCTGTTTGCGATCGCGCTTTACGTTTAGACGAAAATGTCGTAAATTGCGATGCCTACGAACTGCTTGAATTAAGTCAAGTTTACCAACAAGCAGCAGAATTCGATATAATTCATTCCCATTTAGGTGTTTTAACTTTGGCAACAGCCGGGTTAGTAGCAACACCAACCTTACATACTTTGCACCATAAATTCAATGCTGATACTGCTAAGATATACACCCACCATCATAAACAGGCATACGCTAGTATCAGCAATGCCCAAAGGAAGATAGACCTAAACTACGTTGGAACTGTTTATAACGGCATTGACGAAAGCAGTTATCCATTTATTGCCGAGCCTGAAAATCCACCTTATCTAGCATTTTTAGGAAGACTTTCTCCAGAGAAAGGGCCAGCACAGGCTATTTCTATTGCCAAACAAACAGGTTGGTGTTTGAAAATGGCAGGAAAGATTGATAAAGTCGATAGAAAGTTTTTTGAGCAAGAAATAGCTCCTCATATTGATGGTAAACAGATTCAATTCCTTGGTGAAGTCAATCACGAGGAGAAAGCCAAGCTGCTTGGAAATGCTGTTGTAACTCTGTTTCCTATTACTTGGGAAGAACCTTTTGGCTTAGTAATGATTGAATCAATGGCTACAGGTACGCCAGTGATTGCAACTAATTTGGGTTCCGTTCCTGAAGTAGTAAACCACGGGGTAACTGGTTTTATCTGCGAAAGTCATGAAGACATGGCATCAATGATTCCTAAAGCATTACAACTCAGCCGAAGCGGCTGCCGCAAATATGTAGAAGATAGATTTACCGTAAGCAAAATGGTAGATGGGTACGAAGCGATTTACAGAAAAATTCTTGAAAATCGTATTAACAAAAATGGCTTTATTCACTCTACAAAAATCAAATGTTAATTCGTTTATAAGAGTGCGTCTTAATCAACAACTTTTTTAGCTTTTTTCAAGGAGGACAAGATTCGTCAGCATTAGAAGTAACAACTGTCTTTGTTGTGGTGGTTCTCTGTTGCGCCACGTTCGTCATGCTTCACTGTATTGGTTCTGTCAAAGTTGCTGGCAAGAAGTTCCATTTATAAATACTGTGGACATTCACGCTAAAGCTAAAACTAAATCTGTCGAACATCCTCAACTGTAGTTGATATCAAATCTTAGTTTCTAACAAACTAAAACTAAATCACTTTTAAAAAGTTAATAACTCCATCCTCAGAGGGTGGAGTTTGTTATTTAGGATAGCAAACGAGGGAGAGTTAAAAGTTAGGAGTTAGGAGTTAGGAGTTAAGAGTTAGGAATTACGAATATAGCAAATTTCACTTGAGTCAAATACAGTCTTGTAGGATGGGCATCCCTGCCCGTCCGATTTTTACCAATTTGATTTGTACTGTACTAAACTGAAAACCGCTATAGTTTCTAACCTGGAGCGTTAATTAATTGAAAAAAAGGGGAATTCTATATGTAGAAACTTTCAAAACGCAAAAATGTTAAACAAATCTCTATTGCAAATTGTAATTTTACCTTTAGCGTTCTTTATATCTAATCAAGGTATGGCAAGGGCTTTACCAGGGCAACCTATGGAAGATGTAGAAACTTGGATCAAAGCACATCCTACATTAGCCCCCAAGAGCGGCGAACGCTTTTTAGTGACGAAAACCGATACAGCAGCGCAAAGATTCAGTTTCCAAGCGATGGTTTCTGCACCAGGTAAATTAACATTTTCTAACAACCGCAGTCAAAGTCGCACCGAGCGCATCTCTATGTATGATGCAATAAACGGTATGAGTTTGGATCGATTGAAAGAGTCTTTACGCAGAATTTATGGCTTAGATATCTATCAAGATTTTAGGGAAGCTAGGGTGATTTATGAATACCCCAATCAAAGCGCAATAAATGAAGCACGTTTTGCAAAAAATCCTGTTCGAGAAGCTTTGCAAGGTCAATTGCGTGTAGGTTCGCGTTATGCTTATTGGGTAGAAGTCGCACAAGCTAAAAATGGTAAAGCTTTTACCGGGCAGATGACAGTTTTCCTTAAATCTGATTTGGATAAGTTAGAAGAAGAATTACGAAATCGTTAATCAGTTGTTAGTTGTTGGTTGTTAGTTGTTAGTAGATAGTGGGATATTAGTTTGTAGTAAGGGCTTTAGCCCCAGAATTTAGGACTAAAGTCCCAACTACGAACCTCCCTACTAATGGCAAATAATTTTGATTAACAACTAACTACTAACTACTAACTACTAACAATTAACAACTATCTATTGATGAATATTATGCCATTCA
>JBCCLY010000703.1:0-2740 GCA_039026655.1 Cyanobacteria bacterium P01_C01_bin.38
AATAAATTATCGCGTCGCATGAAGACGCTGCTTGAGAAAGTCGAAGATAAAGACTACGAACCAATTGAAGCTTTAAGTTTGCTCAAAGATACAGCAACAGCAAAATTTCCTGAAGCAGCCGAAGCGCATATTCGTTTGGGAATCGATCCCAAGTATACAGACCAGCAGTTGCGAACAACAGTAGTACTGCCAAAGGGAACCGGACAAACCATCAGAGTGGCAGTAATTGCACGAGGTGAGAAAGTAGCAGAAGCAACTAACGCTGGTGCTGATGTAGTAGGTTCGGAAGAATTAATTACCGAAATTCAGCAAGGTAGAATGGATTTCGACAAGTTAATTGCTACACCCGACGTAATGCCCCAGGTAGCAAAACTTGGTAAATTATTAGGTCCTCGTGGTTTGATGCCATCTCCTAAAGGTGGAACCGTTACAACAGACCTTGCAGCAGCAATTGAAGAATTTAAAGCAGGTAAATTAGAATACCGAGCAGATCGAACAGGTATAGTTCACGTAATGTTTGGTAAGGCAGACTTTACACCAGAAGATTTATTAGTAAACTTGAAGGCGTTACAGGAAAGTATCGATCGCAACCGTCCTTCGGGAGCAAAAGGTCGCTATTGGCGTACAGTTTATGTATCTGCCACGATGGGGCCATCCATTCGAGTTGATACCAACGCTCTACGCGATATGAAGATGGCTTAATTAATAATTTTGGATTTTAGATTATTATTGAAACATCTAAAATCGTCAATTTTTTTTCTGCGATACCCTCGTTTGCCCACGAATTGGTTTGTAGAGACGCGTTAGCGTAGCGTGCCCGCTAGGGCATAATATCGCGTCTCTACATTTACCGTCCCATAGATTCACATAAATCCAAAATCCAAAATCCAAAATCTAAAATTGTTTGACTTTGACTAAATTTGAGTTATGATTTGTGAGTTATGAGTTTTGAATTATTAACTCCTAACTCCTAACTCCTAACTCCTAACTCCTAACTAAATAAACAACAGCCAGAGACGGTAGGTGCTTGAACAAAGCTTAATTTCCTGCTTAGGTTTATTCACAAATTGTTATTCACTTCTGACTTTATTGATTTTGATGTGATAGCAAAAGGATTTTATAATCACGTAGAGACGCGTTTTTATAAAGACAAAACCTTAACTAAACCTCGATTAACCCTGGCTGTTGCAGTCAGGGTTTGTTGTTTTAAAGGTCGATAAAAATATCAAGGAGGTGATATAAAATGGGTAGAACCCTAGCGAATAAAAAAGAGATAGTTGCCGATCTAAAAGGACTTTTAGATAAATCTTCCTTAGCGATAGTAATTGACTACGAAGGTTTAAGCGTAGCGCAAATTACCGAGTTGCGTAATAAAATGCGTCCAACTGGTACAGTTTGTAAAAGAACTAAAAATACCTTAATGCGTATTGCCGTTGAAGAAGATACTCAATGGCAGCCAATGACGCAGTATCTGCAAGATTCTTCAGTATTCTTGTTAGTTGAAGAAGAATTAAAAGACGCTATCACAGCTTACGAAGCCTTTCAGAAAGCCACTAAGAAAACCAAAATTCGTGGTGGAGTACTTGAAGGGCAAGCTTTGACGGTTGATGAAGTCAAAGCACTTAAGGATTTACCTTCCAAGCAAGAGCTTATGGCTCGCATTGCTGGTGGTATAAATTCAATTGCAACCGGATTAGCCGTAGGAGTCAATCAAGTACCTACGAAATTGGGAAGAGGTATCAACCAAGTACCAAGTTCGTTGGCACGCGCACTTCAAGCAGTATCTCAGAAAGAAGAAGGCGGAGATTCTTAGAATTTTGGATTTTAGATTTTGGATTTTGGATTGTGTATAAACAATCATAATTTAATTTTGAGAATCTAAATATAAAAGAATTTTTGATTTTCTTTCGTTTGTAGTAAAGGCTTTAGCCCTCTTCGACAAGGTAACAAATCCTTACTACGAACCGAAATAAACAACAGTAACAACAGGAGTAGAATTATGTCTGCAAAAACCGATGAAATCATGGAAAGCTTGAAGACTTTGAGCTTGCTTGAAGCTTCCGAATTAGTTAAGCAAATCGAAGAAGTATTTCAGGTAGATGCTTCCGCTTCCGGTGGCGGTGGCATGATGATGATGCCCGGAATGATGGCTGGAGGCGGCGGTGCTGCGGCTGCTGAGCCTGAAGAAGAGAAAACCGAGTTTGATGTAGTACTTGAAGACGTACCTGCTGATAAGAAGATTGCTATTCTTAAGGTTGTACGCGGTATTACCGGCTTAGGCTTGAAAGAAGCTAAAGAAATGGTAGAATCTGCACCTAAAGCAATCAAAGAAGCTATGGCTAAAGATGCTGCTGAAGATGCGAAGAAGCAGCTTGAAGAAGCTGGTGCGAAAGTATCGGTTAAGTAATAAATTTGGGTATAGGGAGTTAGGAGTTAGGAGTTAGGAGTTAGGAGTTAGGAGTTAGGAGTTTTGAATAATTAATTCTACCCCCTCTACCCCCTCTCTCTTTCACCGATAATCTTCGTCGCGGAAGCCCCTGTTTTCTATTTATGTCGTTTACAACGTCCACAACGTTTAGCTGACAATGCTTTTACGTTTTTGTTGTATTCCACAACGTTAATTACTAAACCAAATTGATTTGTAGGCGCAGCGAATTGAACCACCGCTGCGCTCGCCTCGTTTGCGTAGAGACGGGCTATAAAATTAATTTGTAAAAACCCCAATTACTCGTAGCCCGCC
>JBCCLY010000704.1:0-2729 GCA_039026655.1 Cyanobacteria bacterium P01_C01_bin.38
ATTTTCAATATGCAGTATCAAAATGAATAATATTGGTTCAAAAAAGGTAAAAGTATTTTTTGATACTTATGACATAGAATTAAATAGATATATTATGAATAACTTCATAGTAATTAATTGCTAAATATTAATCATTTATAAACTTAATAAATAACTATATGCGTCATAATATATAAAAAACAATTCTGCAAAAAACAGGTAAAAATAGGTATAAACAAGTTAGAATTAGACGGATTATATCTTTAAACCATATATATAGATACTGAATAAACTAGTAAGCTCGGGTTTACTAGATATAAAATCAAAGATGAGCGTAGTAACTTTATTCGTTATATAGGAGCAGCAAAAGTGATCTGTGATGAAAAAAATTATACCTCTATGAAGTCAGCATCAATACTTTGTTTGGGCTTGGGTTGGTTTCCTAAAACTCCAGGAGGCTTAGAAAGATATGTTTACGAACTTACACTGAGACTAGCATCGAATAAAGACCAAGTAGAATTATGTGGGGTTGGTTTACCCGAAGATGAAACCGATGTGCCGATCAAAATGACTAATTTAGCCGCACCCGATACGAGCATATTGCAAAGATTGTGGACGGTAAGAAATAACTTTAAAAAAACAAGAATAAATAAGCCAGATGCAGTAAATTTGCATTTTGCTTTATATAGTCTGCCAATATTGGATTTAATCCCCGATTCGGTGCCAATAACCTTTAATTTTCACGGTCCTTGGGCATCAGAATCTCAGGAAGAGGGGCTTGATAACATCACAGCTTTGCTCAAAAAAACCATTATAGAAAAAACAACTTATAAACGCTGCCATCGCTTTATCGTTTTAAGTAAAGCATTCGGTAATATTCTGCATCAAAAATATCAAGTTCCCTGGGAAAAAATTCATATAATCCCCGGTGGAGTAGATATTAATCGTTTTAAACCAGGCTTATCAATTCAAGAAGCACGTACCAAGTTAGGATGGTCTGGCGAACGTCCAACTATATTTACATCTCGGCGTTTAGTGCATCGTGTTGGAGTTGATAAATTAATTGCAGCTATTGCTCAAATTAAACCAAAAATTCCCGACATATATGTGGCGATCGCCGGAAGAGGGCCGTTACAAACCAGTTTACAGCAACAGGTTACAGAATTGGGACTTGAAGATAACGTTGAGTTTTTAGGTTTTCTACCCGACGAGCTTTTACCAGTAGCTTACCAAGCAGCAGACTTATCAATAATGCCTTCACAATCCTTTGAAGGTTTTGGGTTAGCAATAGTAGAATCTTTGGCTTGCGGCACTCCGGTTATATGTACTCCCGTAGGTGGAATGCCAGAAATTCTCGAACAATTTTCACCCAATTTAATTACCGACTCCATCGAAGTAAACGCTATTGCCAAGAAATTAGAACAGGTATTTTTAGGAGAAATAGTCAAACCTTCACGAGAAGAATGTCGCGAATATGCAGTTAACAACTTTGATTGGGATAAAATCGCTCAAGAAGTTAGAAAAGTGATATTGGCATAAGTTAGGGAATTAACAGTTAGGAGTTAGGAGTTAGGAGTTAGGAGTTATGAATAGTTAGTTATTTCTTCTTGTCTTCTTGTCTTCCTTTCTCCCTCTCCCCATCCACCCCCTACTCCCTACTCCCTACTCCCTACTCCCTTTAAAACATGAAAATCTTATTTTTAGATCAAAGCGGTAAACCTGGCGGTGCCGAATTATGTTTAATAGATATTGCTAAACCTTATCAAGATAATTGCTTGGTAGGATTATTTGCTGATGGTTCTTTTAAAGATTTATTAGAAAAAAATCATATCCCCGTACAGGTTTTAACTAATCAAGCCATACAGGTAAAAAAAGAAAGTTCTCTCACTCAAGGATTAGCAAGTATCACTCAACTTGTTCCTTTAATTAATAAAGTTGTAAAAATTGCCCGTAACTACGATGTAATTTACGCTAATACCCAAAAAGCATTAGTTGTCGGCGCAATCGCAAGCATTTTCAGCCGTCGCCCTTTGGTATTTCACTTACACGATATTCTTTCACCAGAACATTTTAGTAAAACTAACCGCAATATTTCGGTAACATTAGCAAATCGTGCATCGTTAGTTATTGTTAATTCTGAAGCTAGTAAAAAAGCCTTTATCGAAGCAGGAGGGAAAGCAGATAAAGTCGAAATAGTTTACAACGGTTTCGATCCCCAAAAATATATAAATAAAGAAACTGATATTCAACAAGTTAAGCAAAAATTAGAGCTAGACGATAAATTTATCATCGGACACTTCAGCCGTCTTGCACCTTGGAAAGGACAGCATATATTAATTGAAGCACTCGCAAAATGTCCGCCAGAAGTCACAGCTATTTTAGTCGGGGATGCTTTATTTGGCGAACAAGATTACGTCAAACAGCTACACGAGCAAATTAATAAATTACAACTACAAAACCGAGTTAAATTTTTAGGTTTTCGTCACGACATTCCCTTGTTAATGGCAGCTTGCAACCTAGTAGCGCACACCTCCACCGCTCCAGAACCTTTTGGCAGAGTAATCGTAGAAGCCATGCTATCCGGAACACCCGTAGTTGCAGCAGCATCAGGTGGCGCAGTTGAATTAGTAGAGTCCGGTAAAAATGGATTCTTAGCAACTCCGGGAAATCCCCAAGAACTCACCGAAATTATCAACACCTGCCTATCTGACAAACAAAAGACTGACGCTATTGCACAAGAAGCACGAAAC
>JBCCLY010000705.1:0-2723 GCA_039026655.1 Cyanobacteria bacterium P01_C01_bin.38
TATTGAATTAGTACTGCAAAATGTTACTCCTCAAGTGATGGCCGTACTGAACCTTACAGGTTTAGTTGATGTGTTTACAATTGAAGAAGGAGAACTTACACCCGAGCAAAATTCAGCGAGAAGGGAAGAGCAACTTCCCCAGACTCATCCCTCTGTACGTTCTTGGACAAAACGATTTATTGATATTGTAGGTGCCTTAGTAGGTTTGGTAATTACAGCAATATTATCTATTCCGATTATTATTGCGATTCAGATCGACGATCCAGGCCCAATTTTCTTTGGTCAAATTCGTTGTGGCTGGATGGGTAAGCGTTTTCGGATGTGGAAATTCCGCTCGATGTGTGTAGATGCAGAAGCGAAAAAAGCCGAACTCCAAAAGCTCAATCAAGTTCAAGGCGCATTTTTTAAAATAGATAAAGATCCTAGAGTAACAAAGGTAGGTAGTTTTCTGCGGCGTACTAGTTTAGATGAACTACCACAATTTTGGAATGTTCTTAAGGGAGAAATGAGTTTAGTCGGTACTAGGCCACCCACACCCGATGAAGTGGAATGTTATGAAGTACCTGAATGGCAACGTTTAGATGTTAAACCAGGTATGACTGGCGAATGGCAAGTAAACGGACGTTCTAGTATTCGTAATTTTGAGGATGTAATTCGTTTAGATTTACAGTATCAAAAAAACTGGAGTTTGATGTACGATCTAAAGCTTATTTTTAAAACAGTTGCAATTCTATTTAATAAAAGCAGCGGTGCTATGTAGTCAACCTTCTGAAACTTAATTTCAAGTAATTAATTAGCAAAATTTTATTGAAAAGGGGTATGAAGGGGATTTTCCATTTTATTCCTCTTTTTTCATTTTTCCAGCTTTAAATATAGAAAATAGGGAATAGGCAATGGGAAATAGGGAATGGGGAATGGGGAATGGGGAATAGGGAATAGGGGATAGGGAATAGAAATAGAATTTCACTACATTAATTTTGAGGCGTAAAAGGTATGTCCTAATATCCTGTCGGACAAGCTCCGTTCACCGCTAGGTGCGGCTTAGGCACGTTGTAAGCGCTTTAGCGCTAAGACTTAGGACGCGCATTCCCAACTACGAACTTCTTTTTACCCTTCTCTCAACCCTACCCGGCATTATTTCTAGGACAGACTACTAGGAGTAGATTTACAGTATGTGTTGTTCTTTAATATACTTGCTTTTTAATAGTAGAATCTTTAATTAAACAGTTCTTTTTATATAAACTTGAGCTATATAAGAACTTTGCTAATTTGTTTTAGCTCTGAATCTAAGTAAATTCTGTAATAATACTGTTGACAAAAAAATATCATATCTAAAAATCAGTGGTGATTGATTCTTGTGATGTCTATACTTAAGTGTTGATACGATATCAGAAGTCGAAATCTTAGTTAATAAATGACTTTGCCTTTACAGTAATTCTCCTCATACTGCATCAAATTTTACTCAATCTTCAACGAAAATAGACTGACGTTAAAAGATATTGCAAGGAAAATTAAATACAAGCGCTTTTTTAGTGCCGAACGATTTTAGAAATAATTGTTGTTTTCACAAGAACCATTAATGGGTTCTTAGATTTTTTGCTATGCGAATTTTAATTTACTCATACAACTACCACCCAGAACCAATCGGAATTGCTCCGTTGATGACTGAATTGGCAGAGGGTTTAGTTAAGCGAGGGCATCAAGTACGTGTGATAACGGCTATGCCAAACTATCCGGAGCGTAAAATTTATCAAGACTACCGAGGCAAGTTTTATCTAACAGAGTATAAAAACGGCGTTAAAATTCAAAGAAGCTACGTTTGGATTCGTCCCCAACCCAATCTGCTCGATCGGGTAATGTTGGATGCCAGTTTTGTAGTAACTAGTTTTATGCCTGCTCTTTTCGGCTGGCGACCAGATGTAATTCTTTCTACATCGCCATCTTTACCAGTTTGTCTACCAACTACCCTTTTAGGATGGCTGCATAGATGTCCTGTTATTTTGAATCTACAAGATATATTACCAGAAGCAGCGGTTCATGTTGGTTTGCTTAAAAACAAATCTTTAATTCGTATATTTTCAATTTTAGAAAAATTTGCTTATCGCTCTGCGGATAAAATTAGCGTTATTGCTGACGGATTTGTAGATAATTTGGTGTCTAAAAATGTAGCGCCGGATAAAATAGTCCAGATTCCTAACTGGGTAGATGTGAATTTTATTCGTCCGATGCCAGAAGAAAATAATGCTTTTCGCGCCGAAAATAAATTAGAAAATAAGTTTGTAGTTTTATATTCGGGTAATATTGCTCTTACTCAAGGTTTAGAGACTGTTGTCAAAGCTGCCGCAAAATTGCGCGATATAAAAGATATAGCTTTTGTAATTGTTGGCGAAGCTTCTGGATTGCAGCGACTTCAAGAAGAATGCAATCAATGCGGTGCGGATAACGTATTGCTTCTACCTTTCCAACCAAGAGAGCGCTTACCAGAAATGCTGGCTGCTGCTGATGTTGGATTAGTGGTACAGAAGAAAAATGTAATTTCCTTTAATATGCCATCAAAAATTCAAGTCTTGCTTGCTAGCGGTAGCGCAATAATAGCATCGGTTCCCGATAACGGAACTGCTGCAAGAGCTATTCGACAAAGTGGCGGCGGAAAACTCGTTCCTCCAGAAGAGCCATCAGATTTGGCTGATGCTGTTTTGGACTTGTACAAGCATCCAGAAAAA
>JBCCLY010000706.1:0-2713 GCA_039026655.1 Cyanobacteria bacterium P01_C01_bin.38
TATAAAGACGTAGCAGTGCTACGTCTCTACAAGTCATTGGAATTGATGATTATTTACCAAGCCGACTACCCATTCTTCTTGCCTTGCTTAATCAAAATAAACGCATTATCTTGAATGTTTGTGGTGTCAGTGTTTCGACGGATGATGTCTGGTAAAGTTGTGCTTTCGATAACGGCAATTTCTTCGGGACTAAAGACATTTTCATAATAGAATCTGTCTCCATCTCGTAGGTTTTGAAACTGTTTTGACAGAACAGCACAAACACTTTCACCAACACCTGCATCTGGTAGTAAATCTTCTGCGAGCATTCCTACGAAGAAGTCTATATCATCGACTGTTCCGTATAGCTTTTCTAAGGTTGCTTGCTTCTCTACATTCGAGGTAATTTCCGCAAAGCTGGTAACACGATTCAAACCAAAGGCTTCCCTGGTGGTATTGTAATCGGCTAAACCGTTGTGACGACCGCGTTGGATGTTGATGGCTGCTAAATCTCTGGCGCTGACGGTACCGGGACTACCTACACCAAATAATAAGTTACGCACATCATCGATAATTTCATTGTCTACTCTTTGACTGCGAGTCGATGAAATTCCCCGTAAAATCGGGTCGATTCCGGTTTCTTGAAGAACTTTAGCTGTGGGGAAAAAGACTTCAGCTAATGTTAAGTTACCTTCAGGAATCACCTCACCATTGTTATCTAGACGAGCAATTTCCGAACTCAATTGGGTATGTCCTAGACGGAAAGCTGCATTACTAAAGGTGCGGTCAATGCCGGGATTAATATTAGGGTTGTATCCTTTATAATCAGTCAAGGCATTCTTACCTAATAAGGCTGGTAGATATTCGTTATAGGTGATTGACTGCAATTGAGCGATGCTGATTTGTCTGGCTCGTTGAAATAACTGCTCGTCTGTCCATTTGGGATGTGCTTGGGCTAATTCCTCTGCGATACAGTTGTGTTCGCGGACGAACAAGGTATGTACAGAAGTCAGAACTGTGTTTTCGTTAGCACGGACATCACCAGCAACAAATAACTCCGTGGGGTCTTGACGGGTGGGGTTATCGTTCTCTTCTATGGTTCCATCATTGAAGGGGAGTAAGTTACCTTCACTGACTTTGAGTTTACCTCCTTGATGAGTGCGGAGAAATTCTGTCCTTTCTTTATTGGAGCCGTAAATATTAGAACCGTCAATAAAAGCGGTAAGTTCATTGGGTAGCTGACGGGGATTACAGGGGTCAGTTCCTGTACCCTCAATAAACTCAGAATCATTGACTCCGATGACCACATTACCACTACCTTCGGGGTCTAAAAACTCGTCTCCCGTGGGTACTTGAATATTGATAGGACGGTCTGAATCTGGAGTTAAACTGAGGTCATGGTCGAGAAATTGTCCCCATGCCCAGATAAAATCAGTTAATCTGTTGGGGTCGAGAATGTCTCCTTCTTGCAGAGAAATTGCGTTACTGATGGTGCGGGGGTTGGGACGGTTTTGTCCGTTGGGAGTGGAAAAACCATCGCTGTAAGCTAAAGGTGCAATGTTGATTAAAGGAGTTTCAGGAGTGCTGTATTCTGGATTTTTTAAATTGTTACCAGTACCGTCGATGGATTGAATTTCAAATTTACCGTTCTTGAAAGGGTTGTTGTTAATTAATGGGTTTTGCATGATACTTGTTTTGAGTAAGTAATTTGAACACGGAGCCACGGTATTGTTAGGATGGTTGGCTCTTTTTGTTGATGACTTGAGAAAGTCTTTGTTGGAAGCGGTTTTGCTTGCTTCTGTTTATATATAGTTTGGGAAATTTTTAGCTATACAGTTTTTGGAGGGGATTTTGGTAAAATTTTTGGATGATATTAGTTTTTTCGCTTTGCTTTTTCTTCTGGATTAATATTAATATCTAATTTGGGATTCCATTTTTTAGCTTTGTGGAATTTTTCTACAGCAGTTTGATAATCACCATTCTGTGCTAATTCTTCACCTTGTTTCACTAAAGTCGAAGCAGCTTTAGTTAATACTTCTGGATTTTGACAAGTTTTAAGTTCTTCTAATTTCTCGGGACGCTCTACTAAATAACCTTGAAGTTTATTGCAACCTCGTGTTAGTAAGTTATCAAAATTCCAATTCCACAGTTTTGTTGTTTTATCCGCTGATGCAGAAGCAATGGTTTTTCCGTCCGGGCTAAATACTACACTAGTAACCCAGTCTTTATGTCCTTGAAGGGAGTGGAGGAGTTGACCATCTAATGACCACAGTTTTACTGTTCTATCTCCTGATGCCGAAGCAATGGTTTTTCCGTCTGGGCTAAATACTACACTATTAACCTGGTTTTTATGTCCTTTTAAGGTGTGGAGAAGTTGACCATCTACTGACCACAGTTTTACTGTATTATCGATTGATGCGCCATGTATCATATACGATGAAGAAGCAATGGTTTTTCCGTCTGGGCTAAATACTACACTATTAACCCGGTTTTTATGTCCTTTAAAGGAATGGAGAAGTTGACCATCTACTGACCACAGTTTTACTGTTCCATCGTGTGATGCAGAAGCAATGGTTTTTCCGTCTGGGCTAAATCTCACCTCATAAACTCGGTCTTTATGTCCTTGAAGGGAGTGGAGAAGTTGACCATCTACTGACCGGGAGCAACGCGATTTTGTGAAAGCAGCCAGTAGGATTGCGATCGCTAACAACAAACATCAGTAATAAAAATATAA
>JBCCLY010000707.1:0-2695 GCA_039026655.1 Cyanobacteria bacterium P01_C01_bin.38
AGAAGCTATATGAATGCTAGGTTGATTTAATCCTAATTGCGTAACAATATCGGCACGTACTCTTTCTGTAGCGGTAGCGGTAAGCGCCCAAATTGGTACTGTCGGGTAGCGCTGTCGCAGCGATATCATTTGCCGATACTCTGGACGAAAATCGTGTCCCCATTCAGAAACGCAATGTGCTTCGTCGATCGCGAAAGCTGAAATTCCAATTTGATGATGTACTAAATCCAGTAAAGGTAGAAATCTTTCGCTAAGCAAACGTTCTGGTGCAACATAAAGTAGTTTGATTTTTCCGGCAAGAATTGCTTGCTCTCGCGCTCTGACTTTATGAGGGCTGACACTACTATTAAGAAAAGTTGCCGGAATTCCGTTTTTTCGTAACCCATCTACTTGATCTTGCATCAAAGCAATTAAAGGGGAAACTACTACTGTTAATCCCTCTTTCATTAATGCGGGGAGTTGAAAACACAGTGATTTTCCGCCTCCCGTGGGCATAATAACCAGTAAATCGCGATTTTCTAATGCCTCAACAATAATTTCTCGCTGCGGGGAACGAAAGCTGTCATAACCGAAGTGATGCTTAAGAGCGTTTTCTAGATGAGGATACTGAGACATTTTATCGGTCAGTTATCAATTATCAGTAAGCTTTTAACAGATTAAGGAAAAATATATAGATTAAGGAAAAATATGTTCTTTTTAGCTTACGCATTTATTTATTTTATCTATCTAAAGTTATTTTCCTTTACTAATCGTACTAAAGTTTAAACAAATTTTTATCTTTTGAGTTCGGATTTTCAAAATTTACATTAAATTAGTGCTATTAGATATTGTAAATACTCGTGTTTATACGGTACTTAACATGAGTATAAAGCGTGTTAAATATTGTAATATCAGGGAAATTTGTTTATATCGCTGATTGTTATGAATTAGTGAATATTAAAAGTGATACAAGTAATTAGCTTATAAAAATAACTTTTAACCGGATATTGTTAAAACCGATCTTTTGTAAGAAATCGGCAGAATATTTCTTACTGCTTTGGCATAGATTCTATGTTTATTTTTACAGATACCGAGTGTAAAAGTATAAAACTTGCCTTCACAAATTTTAGCTAATTCAAATCCTCAAACCATTAAAACCGATTTTAGTATCGCGTTAGTATATATGACACAAACTCCACAGCGTCCGCCGACTAATACTGCTGCAAATCGTGCAGCTGCGCCAAGTGCCCCCCCAATGCCACCACCACCACCGGCTCCAGCACCATCAACATTAAGCACTCAACGCCAATCGACTCAAACTATAGAAATGCCTAATGGTAGTCGTGGTTTAACAAATCCTGCCGCTCATCGTCCGGGAGCGCCACCACCAATGGCTCAAAATATACCCTCTTCATCGCAACCAACTTTCGTACAATTAATTCACGAAGCTCATGAAAAAGGATTTTCTGACATTCATTTAGGAGTTGGCGAAGTACCCCGCTTCCGCAACCGGGGAGAAATCGACGCAGCAAACTATCCAGAAACAGATAGAGAAACATTTATGAGTTGGCTGCATGAAGTTCTCACGGATGAGGAAGTCAAGCGTTTTCAAGAGAATTTAGATTTTGATGGGGCTGCTCAGTTCGATTTTGCTCGCGTGCGGATCAATATATTCGATACTCTTAAAGGTTACGCAATGGTACTGCGATTGATTCCAGTGAAAATACTTTCAATGGAACAGTTAAAGTTACCTTCTGTTTTTAGAGATATCTGTCACTATCACAAAGGTTTAGTTTTAGTTACAGGCCCCACGGGTTCGGGTAAATCAACTACAATGGCAGCGATGATTGACTATATCAATCGGGAGATGGCTAAACATATTATTACCATCGAAGATCCGGTTGAATTCGTTCATCAAAGTCGAAAATCTTTGGTGAAGCAGCGGGAAGTTGGAATGCATACGCGCAAATTTGACAACGCTTTGAAAGCAGCTTTGCGGGAAGATCCAGATTTGATTCTGGTGGGTGAAATGCGGGATAGAGAAACAGTTAATACCGCCATGAAAGCTGCTCAAACTGGTCACTTGGTAATGGGAACTTTACATACCAACAGCGCTGTCAAAACTATCGAGCGTATTCTTAATCTCTTCCCCGGTGAAGAACAAGATCCAATGCGAGTCGGAATTAGTGAATCTTTAGTCGCAGTTATTTCCCAAGGTTTGTGTCGCACGACAGATGGTAAACGTGCAGCTTTCCACGATATTCTAATGAATACTGAAGCAGTCAAAGACTGGATCAAAGATTCAAAGTACGATGAGATAAGTGAATTGATGAAGCAAGCTGGTTTTGATGGCATGATTACCATGAACCAGTCTTTATTCAACCTTTACCAAGAAGGTAGGATTACAGAAGAAACTGCCTTGGAAATGTCACCAACTCCTAACGAGATGGCGCAGATGCTTCGAGGCAGAGTATAAGTTTAGGGAGTAGGGAACGGGGAAGGGGAAACAGGGAACAGATAAAAAGATAAATTTATTTGTTTTACAGCACTTTGCAGTTAAATGAGGTATATTCTTCTACTCCCTACTCCCTACTCCCTACTCCCTTATCATGATATGTTCTGTACCTCATTAAGATGAAATCCGCTGTATCTGTCAGCCTCGTTCCCTTCGATGTTGGTAAAGCAATTCCAATTAGTTCTAATCCAAAATCCGTCT
>JBCCLY010000708.1:0-2681 GCA_039026655.1 Cyanobacteria bacterium P01_C01_bin.38
AATACTATCGGTGCTACTAGGGAAAAACCAGCCATTGGCAAGCCGACTATCAAAGCTAATAAATGCATTCCTTCTTCAACGCTACTTTTCAAGCGAGCTTTATTCTCTTTAAATTTTGCTAAAGCTGCCATTGCTAAACGCCAAGCAATATATTTGACAAAAGAAAGTATTTCTACTAAGCGGATTGCTAAAGCCACGAAAGCAACAGCTTCCGCACCAGCAAAACGTCCTACAACAACTAGATTTACTAACGTTCGCAATTCCCAAGTCCAGCTAGAAGCAGAATAGGTAAAGCCAAAACTCAACATTTGTTTGATTAATATCGGGTTCCAGCACAAGCCAAATTTTAAATTAGCACCTAACTGACTAAGTACAAAAAAGATATATTGTTGAACCAATAAACCCACTGCGTGTGACCAAGCACCAGCCCCTTGAAACGCTAACGGAATGGCAACTACATAGTAGCTAATTTGACTCATCAACTCGTTGAAAGCAACACGTTTATAGTTAAGATCGCGTTCGAGTTTTACTGTAGAAGGAACTTTCAGAAGAGTAGGAGGAATTGTAAAAGCTAAGGCTAATAACAGAGGTGCAACTTGTTTGATTCTGAGAAAACCGGCGATCGCATCTCTTCCCAAAGCCATACCTAAAGTCAGAACTAAACTGATACCAAGTAAAATCGTGAAAGCTTGATTGTACTCTTCTTGGCTGGGATTCTGTGTTTTACGCACCAGATAAACATCCAAACCCCAAGGTCCCAAACGGTGCAGAAAAACAGCGATTCCTGAAGCAGCACCAAAAAAACCAAATTCTTCTGGCCCGATAATTCGCGTCACAAATATAATGCTCGACAAGCTGAGTAAAATACCTAAACCTTGACGGATAACCATGATAAATCCGCCTTTCACAGCTTGATTACGTAATCCCATATTTATTCACAATATATATATGTTTGCAATGGATTTGGGCATGGGGGATTGGGGATTGGGCATTGCGGAGAAGGGGTAGAGGGGGAAGATAGTTTTTGCTCATTACTCCCTACTTTCTACTCTTAACTCCTAACTCCTAACTCCTAACTCCTAACTCCTAAATATTCTTTCTCAATCCAAAATCCAAAATTATTAACTCCCTACTCCCTACTCCCCACTCCCTACTCCCTACTTCTTAAAGAACTATCACGAAACGGTACCAGCCTTAAGCTTGCCCAAGGTTTTCTTTAATCCTCGCACTTTGCCGTAGGTTTGAGGCCCGAATACAGCTAATATTATTATGGCGATACTCAAGCGTATATATATTGATGTAAAACGCATTTGTGGATAATGTTTTACGGCCTGTTGACGGTAATACATTGCTTGTCTATAGTCTTTATCTTCGTCATTAGCCAACCAAGCTGCTAAGATATTCATCCATCCATAGCTGCGGCTTTTTAAATAAAGTAATTTTTCTGGGGTATTTTGAAAAGTTTTTTCAATTACGCGGGATAGTTGGGGAACTATTTTTTGATTATTTTTAGTTGTATTCTGAGGATGTCTTCTATAAAGAGTTAAAGGTTCTTTGATTACTGCAAAAGGATAACAAGTTGCGATGCGAGTCCACATATCCCTATCTTCACCAATGGATAAATCTGAATCGAACAAGCCTACTTTATCAAAGCATTCAGCCCGAATCATTGTAGAGCTACCAGTGGATATCATATCTCTAACTACGATTTTTTCCCATACATTTCCCTCAATATGAGAAATTAACGATACCCCTACAGGTTGGCTGAATCGATCTATAAAAGCCGTCCAAGTATAAGCCAAACCTACAGTGGGATTAGCTTCTAAACGATTGACTTGTTTTTCTAACTTTGTCGATTCCCACAAATCATCAGCATCAAGAAAAGCAATATATTCCCCTTGAGAGTTGTTAATTCCGGTATTTCGTGCTGCCGATACACCCTGATTTGCTTGCGAAATTAATTTGACTCGCGAGTCTGTTATTTTTGAAACCCATTCCACAACATTATCTGAACTTCCATCATTAATAATCAATATTTCAAAATCGCTAAAAGTCTGCTTAAAAACACTTTCGAGAGTTTCCGGCAGATAAGTCATCGCGTTGTAAACTGGAATTATTACAGATATTTTTGGCATAATTCGATTTTAGATTTTAGAATTATAGACTTTAGATTTTGGCTCATCCGTTCTTAGTATGCTAGAAAAATAGTAAAATAAGGGAATAGGGAACAGGGAATAGGGAATAAAAGTAGTATTTATCCTTTCAATCACTTAATAAAGCTAATTTAATTAGACACAGCAAGGGTTTGAAGTTTTTAATTTATATTTTTAGCATACTATGTACTAAAGAACCTAGATTTTAGATTTTAGATTAAGAGTAAGATGTAGGAGTTAATAGTTGTGATTTTAGTTATTCCTTCTTATTATGTATTTTATATAAGATTCCCGATCAATTCTTGAAAATTATCAATACTCATAACTGTTCCCCGTTCCCTATTCCCTATTCCCTATTCCCTATTCCCTATTCCCTATTCCCTATTCCCTATTCCCTATTCCCTACTCCCTAATCTCAGCATTGCTCCTGCTTTCTTTTAATAGTGTCTAAAATCAGATCGCGGTATTTTGAAGCAATAGTATCCCAGCTAAATCTAAGAGCATTATTTAGAGATTTATTTTGCCAAT
>JBCCLY010000709.1:0-2680 GCA_039026655.1 Cyanobacteria bacterium P01_C01_bin.38
AAGAAAATAATTATAAAAAATAATCGGCTGGGAGCATCCCTTTTTTGAAAAAATACATTTTGGTTGTGCGAGCATCTTGCTCGATTTGTATATCTCGCGAGAATTTTGCTCGCACTACAAAAATAAATTTCCACATTTGGGATGCTCCCGGAGTTAAGAGCTAAGAATTAAGGGTAATTTATTAATATTTTTTTCGTACTAATCTCCGTTCCCCGTTCCCTATTCCCCATTCCCTACTCCCTACTCCCTACTCCCTACTCCCTTTTTTCCAACTATTAAAAAGAGCATAAAATTACTTTTTAAAAACCGTAAAATTACTGTCATACTTTCAATGAAAACAAAAGATAGAGTTTAGAGATAAAACTTACTATCAGCAAAGGCACCGATGGCGATTAAGCAATAATACTAATAAACTGGCAATAAAATCATTTTCTATTCACAAAGGCGGAAAATGATGTTTAAAAGCGTTTTTTGCTTTTTTATAATTTGTCAGGCATTTTTTATGACTACTAAAAATAAACCTTTTTTTAAATACACACTTTTGACAATCGGCTGTCTGTTTACATTGTCGTTGATTTCTGCATGGATGACTCCAGCCCAAGCTGGTATAAATTTTAAGCCACCGGTAACATCAGCACCTTCACGTTCGAGTGCAGGAGGTTCTCGTGGAGAAAGTTGTGCTATTGGCAAAAGCAACAAGAATAATGTATCGATTGTAAAACTGTTGCCTAAATCAAATATTGGTTTAACTGAGGAGCAACGTCCATCAATAATGGTGTATGTTCCTGCAACTACTGCACGAACAGCATTTTTTAGCATTCAAGATGAAAATTACAACCATCATTACCAAACAACTTTACAGTTACCCGAACAACCAGGAGTAATAGAAATTAAACTTCCTAGCGAAGCCCCAGCTTTGGAAACTGGCAAAAATTATCAATATTCTTTGGTAATGATTTGTGGTGTAGATATGGAACCGGACGATCCGTTAACTAGTGGTTGGATTCAGCGAGTTAAACCCAAAGGTAATTTAAACCAAAAAGCTTCTGTAGAATTAGCATCTCGGCTTGCATCTGATGGTATCTGGTTTGATGCGGTTTCTACTCTTGCAGAATTAAGAAAGTCACAGCCGTCGAACCAATCTGTTGTTGATTCTTGGCAGGAACTTTTGGAGTCTGCTGACTTAAGTGAAATTGCCCAAGAACCAATAGTTAATTAATATAAATTGTGATGTGGTCTAAGTTTAAATCGCTTTTGTGGAAATGGCGTATGTCCGCAATAACAATTCCTGCCGTAGCGTTAACTGTAATTGCAGCAAGCACGTTGGGATGGTTTCAGCTTCTAGAGTGGACAACTCTGGAGCATTTTTTTGCTATACGTCCGTTGGAAAAGCCAGATAAGCGGATTTTAATTGTCACTATTGACGAACAGGACATCACTAAAGTTGGTAAATGGCCAATTCCAGATGCTGTTTTGGCTGACGCTTTGAAGAAAATTAATCAGCACCAGCCAGCTGCTATTGGTATGGATATTTACCGAGATTTACCAGTAGAGCCAGGTCATCAAGAACTGGTTAAGGTGATGCAGACTACACCGAATTTAATTGGAATTAAGAAAATGGTAGGGGATAAAGTTGCACCATCCCCTACTTTATCTAAACTCAATCAAATTGCTCTTGCGGATTTGGTGTCAGATAAAGATGGTAAAATTCGCCGAGCTTTATTATTTGCTGGTGATGAAAATGGTAATACTTTGGTAAGTTTAGCTGCTCATTTAAGCATTATCTACTTAGAGCAAAAAGGTATTCAGTTAGAAAGCGATGCAGAAGGAAAATCCGTGCGATTCGGTAAAGCGGTGACTCATTCGTTGACTGGTAAAGAGTTTGCTTTCCGTGGTGCAGATTTAGGAGGATACCAAATATTACTTAATTATCGTTCTTCTGATAGTGGTTTTGATACTGTAAATTTGCGAGATGTGTTATCGGGTAATCTATCCGCAGAGCAAGTGCGATCGCGCATCGTGTTGATAGGTACGACGGCTAAAAGCGCTAACGATTTTCATAACGTTGGCTACATTCGCAATTTAAATAATGAAAATGTTTCTATGGCTGGTGTGGTAATTCACGCTCATTTACTCAGCCAGATTTTAAGTGCAGGATTGGATGGAAGGGCTATGGTAAATGTCTTGTCTTCCGAAGGGGAATGGCTGTGGGTTTTATTTTGGAGTTTTACTGGTAGTTGCGTTACTTGGCAATTACTGCAAGTTAATTCAAAGCGGAAGCAAAGGTTTTGGGGATTAACCATATTAGGTGTATCAATTGCTGTGGGAAGTTTGATTGTCATTAGTTATGGAAGTTTTCTGAGTGGCTGGTGGATTCCTACGGTTTCACCTTTTATTGCTTTAATTTGTTCGACAATAATAGCTAGTAATTTTCATAAGCAGTGGCAATTAGAACAAGCCAACGAAAAGCTACAGGAATATTCTCGCACTTTGGAAGCAAGGGTAGAAGAAAGAACTAAAGAATTAGTTAAAGCAAAAGTTGCAGCAGATGTAGCTTCTCAAGCTAAAAGTGAGTTTTTAGCAAATATGAGTCATGAATTACGAACGCCTTTGAATGGGATTTTAGGTTATGCACAAATATTGCAACGTTCCCAAAATATTGCAAAATCCGAACGTGAAG
>JBCCLY010000710.1:0-2679 GCA_039026655.1 Cyanobacteria bacterium P01_C01_bin.38
AAAATTAGCTCCTGGTTGAGCATAACGACCGCGTTGTGCTTCAAAAACTCGGGAATTTGTATCGAGACTACTAACATCTGAATACTGGTAATATTCAGCATTAAATATGTTGTAAACCCCAGCAGTTAAAGTTAAATTGGGGTTGATTTTGTAGTAGCCAATCATATCTACTAGAGCGTAACCTTCTGGTTCGTAGGGGTCAATTAGAGTTCTGCTACTTTCTGGTTGACCAACAACAATACTTCTAGGGTTTACAAAGCTTTCTTGTTCTCTTGCTTTAGCAACAAAAGTACCGACTAATTCCGCTCCCCATTTATCATCAGGAGATTTATAACCTAAACCTAAAACTGCTTGTAAAGGTCCAATTGTGGAAAGAGGTTTATCCTCAGTTAAATCGTTACCGACTTGGAAACCCAAACCTCCTTTTAAAGCAAAACCTCCAGGTTGAGAGTTGAATCGATAAGCAGCTTTGATTTCTAAACCATAAATTTCTGCTTCCGATACATTCTTGGTTTGAAATGTTTGGAAAGGTACAGGAGTAATTGAACCGATATCATTGTTGTCGTAACCAATTAATGCTGCTCGTTGAATAAAATCGTCGTAGCGATTGTAGAAACCAGTGACATCAAAGTCCAGCTGTTTGGAACGACTTCTCAATCCTAATTCAAAGTTATTACTAGTCTCTGTTTTGATGTCTGGATTGGGAATACCTTTGTGAGGACGACCAGGAATATCAGCACGGAAAGAAAAGTTTGCTTCGTCGTATATGGGAGGACGAAAACCACGAGAATAACGACCAAATAAGGTTAAACCGGGATTCGCTTCGTAAACAAGACCTAAGCTCGGATTAATCGCTGATTCAGAAATATCTACAGCATCATTTCCCTTCTTGGTAAACTCTGGATTGTTTTCTGTAGACAGTTTGTAGGAATCAAAACGCAATCCTGGAATTACTTTCAGTTTGCTATTATTAAAAGCAATCTCATCTTGTAAGTAAAGTCCAAAACGTAAGGTATTACTGTCGGGGAAATCTTTTTGAGGATAACCACGAGAATCGACTCTTGTACCTGTAGTGGTATCAAAGCGGAAATTATTACGTTCGTTGTAGGTGTTAGAAATATCTAAACCATAGCTCAAACGGTGATTAGTGTTTCCCCAATCGAAATCGCTGCGAAGTTTAACGTCAGCTCCAAAGCTTCTGTCTGTGAGGTCTTTTTCTTCCTCTTGGGAACCAATTCTACCTCTACTATTAGTGTTCTTGAAGGTTTCTTCTTCTGTGAGTACGTTTTGGAAATAAACCTGAGTCCGAGCAAATTTTACCCAAGAATTGCTATCAGGTTTATCGAATTGATAAGCTAGACTCACACGCTGACGATTGGTGGTCAGTTTTTCTTCTAAGTCAGTAGTTGAGAACTCAAAAGCCAAACCAGGTATATTAGCGGTAGAGAATTTACTATCGGTGACGTTATTGAATATTTCCCCAGTAAACTCTACAAAGCTTTGCTCGTCGATATTGTAAGTTACCTTACCCAAGAAGTTGTTACGAGTCTTGTCTTGGTCATCTTGATAGATACTATTACCGTTACCAACCTGAAATTCACTACCGTTCCGACGAGTATAGATGAATAGAGTATCGACATCATCAAATCGGTTAGCCTGTGTAATAGTTCCAAACAGACTTTCGTCTTTACTACTGTAACCACTACGGACGCTTGTATAAGAGTCTTTACCCAAACTGTCGAGTAAATTACCAGCTTCAGCAGTTTTGAAATTAACAGTTCCTCCTAAAGCATCGCTACCACCTTCTCCAGAATTATTACCCCGGAAAATTTCTAAAGCTTTAAGAGTTTCGATATCCACATAATCTCGTCCAAGTTGACTGCTACCATAAGCAAACTCAGCAGGTAGACGAATACCATCAACTTCCATCTGGACTCGATTTCCACCCAATCCGCGAATGTTTACCCCTTGTAAACCCCCACGAGTATTATTAGGAACCGATACACCGGGTTCGTAACGAACTAAATCTCTAACGTCTCTAGCTTGTTGTTTTTCTCTTTGCTCTGCATCTATAACAGTAAGGTTACCAGGGGTATCCTCGACAGTATCTTTTTCACCAACAACAACAAATTCTATTGTTTCATTCTGCTGATTGTTCTGTGGTGTACTTGCTTGTACTTCACTGTTTATCTTGAAAACTAAATTACCATTGCTTTTAATTTGTTCAACATTTGGTAATTTATTTTCACCAATGATTTTGACTTCAACTTCTGTTTCACCTACTGGTTTAACGCTAAGTGAATTAACTCCCGCTCCCAGACTTTCTTGCAAGAAATCTCTACCATTAGGAAGATTTAATTGAGCGTTATCTAGTTTGATAATAATTACAGATTTGCCGTTAATAATCGTCTTGCTTTTTACAGCATTTGGATTAGAAGTTTCGAGAAATAATTGTAGTCCGCTGTCAGTTTTTTCTACCTTAATTCCAGATATTGTCGCTATCTGTGAATTCTGAGAAATAATTATCGTCGAATTATCTTTTGCAACGTCAGATTCAGCAGCGTAAGCAACAGGAACAGTTAAAGCAAGCGAAACTGCTGCTAGAGAAAAACTCAATAGCAATTCATTCTTTTTCATTAATTCCCCTCACAATTAATTAGCTATTGCAGCACAGAAAAT
>JBCCLY010000711.1:0-2658 GCA_039026655.1 Cyanobacteria bacterium P01_C01_bin.38
CTAAAACAAAACAAACGCTGTAGCCTTCTGCTTCTTTACCTTCAATGCAGGCGATCGCCATTAGTACGGATACACGAGTACCATCTTTACGAAAATATTGCTTCTCAAAAGGAGTACAAACTCCGTTGGATTTTAACTCTTGTTTTACTTTCTGAATCATTTCTTGTGATTCGATTTCTGGTGGTGTGATTTGATTCCAATAGACACAACCATTATCTAAATCTTCGCGGTTATAGCCGATTATTTCCAAAAAAGCATCATTGGCTTCATAAATTCTGCCGGTGAAATCACTAAAATAAATACCAACAATATTGGATTCTATAATTCGTTTATACTTTGCTTCACTTTCACGTAATGCGGTTTGTGCTTGTTTCTGTTTAGTAATGTCCGTTATTGAACCAACTACCCGCACCGCACGAGATTCACCATTACGCACAACGGAACCTCGATCGAGTACGTAGCAATATTCACCGTTTTTATGACGCACGCGATACTCAAAAGTGTAATATTCTCGATCTGCAAGAACAGCTTGCAAAGGTTTTATTAAATTACTTTTATCTTCAGGATGTACTAACCGCATCCACCATTCAATGGTTGGTTCTATTTCCTCTAAACAGTAACCCAAAATAGAAGTTATACCTTCGGTTCTAATAATGCTATTAGACGTAATATCCCAATCGTAAATTACAGAGTCAACGGCACGAGATGCTAGTTGAAATCGCTCGTTGCTTAAACGTAATTCTTCTCTATTTTCAGTAACATCTCTCCAAGAAGCAACAAATCCATCTCCTAACTTTGTAGCGCGAATATCAAAAGCTTTTGTTAACTCCTGCTTACCAAAAACATCTGTATAAATCAAAGATTCTTTAACTAAAGGCTTATTTGTTTCCACAACTTGACAATACTCTTGAAATAAATTCGTAGTGCGATGAGAAGGAAAAATTTCGCATAATTTCTTACCTAACTGCTGCTCCTTAGTCATTTGATTGCATTCACAAGCTGCGGCATTCATGTAGTCAATGCGAAAATCTACTATGCTACCTGCTTCATCCCGAATGCTGGAGAAAATACCAAAACAATCAAGCATATTCTCTACAGAAGTGCGGAAACGCTCCTCGCTACAGTAACAATCTTTTTTTACTTCCTCAGAATTTAAGATAGCTGAATTTACTGTGCAATTTAAAATTTCTGCTGTTACCTGTTGCTTAACCAAATAATCTTGAAAACCGCTTTTTATTGCTCGTACTGCTATATTTTCGTTCCCACACCCGGTTATCATAATTACGGGTGGTATTTCTTGATGTTGTTTTTGTTTTTGTTTTTGTTTTTGTTTTAACTTTGCCAGAAATTCTAATCCATCCATATCTGGCAAAAGATACTCTAATAAAATTAAGTCAGGATGCAACCTGTGGTATAAATCTAAAGCAGCATTCCCCGTAGATTCTGACAAAATTGTGTAGTCACACTCTGAGTTTTGCCGCAGGTAGCTTTCGTACCTCTGACAGTCTTCAGAATGATTATCAACAATTAAAACTGTTAGTTGTTGTACCATTGCGAGCAAATTATATTAAAAATGATTACAGAGTAAATCAATCAGTTGTTAACTTGAAATCAACCATTAAAAACTTTGATAAACAAACAAATACTGAAACAATAATATACTTCAACAGCATATAATAAGCTAGTAATTTCACTGTTAATAAAATAAAATATAGGAATATTAATTAAGCTTAATTTGGCTTAAAACACTTAATATCTTTAGTTCTTCACTATAATGGAATGCTGAATTTTTACCTAAAAGTTCCAAGGTATTAACTTGTTAAGGATATTTAAATAGCCTCTTATCTAAATTTAGCTGATTTTTTGCAACCAAATTTAAAGATATACGAAGATATGTAAATATATCTTATTTTTCATAGATTACTACAACTGCAATCTTTTGTAAAAGACGATTTGTAATTAGTTCAGTTAACTAGTAGTCGATTGTATTAAATGTGACAGGTTCGTAGTTGGGACTTTTAGTCCCTCGGAGCGATGAATCGCCTACTACAAACCTGCCAAAACTGATGAAACAGACTACTAATGCTTTGTCCCGTTAATCTTGATGTGTAAGAAAGTATGTCCTATAGGACACGTTCCGAAGGCAGGTAGTAGGCGCTGAAGCGCTCGGATTAGGGACTAAAGTCCTTATTACAAACCTATAAATTTTTATGGGACACACCACTCACTACTATCCTGAAACCCCGTCTTTATAAGACGGCTTTATTTAAGTTATGGTAAAATAAAAATACAGTGAAATGCTTAAACGCAGGGAGTTGACTCGCTTCCAAGGCTTTGGCAGTAACTGAGTTGTCTTGCGAGTAGCGGCGAAAATTGAGTTTTGGGGTGCGGAGGTGAGTACACCTTCTAGTTAACCGTAACCGCACCTAAAATGGAGCAAACCATGTGAGTACGTACCTGTATTGCGAGTAGCGTGGGGAGGGGGATAAAGCCTCTTACATTTTAGGTCGAGGAATGGTTACAAGCGGTAAGACAAATCCGTAAAGAAAATATTGCTGCAATACGATGCCCCATATAGAGGGAAAATATAAAAGCAATATGTTTTGATAAATAACTGATGTCTGCAAATCATTTGACACTTAATTTAGTTGAAGGCTC
>JBCCLY010000712.1:0-2650 GCA_039026655.1 Cyanobacteria bacterium P01_C01_bin.38
GAGTGATTTTATGAATATGGGGAATGGGGAATAGGGAACAGGGAACAGGGGAGATGGGAGCATCCCGATGCAGGCAAAAATACAATTTGGTAGTGCGTTAACGCAGTGTGTCCAACAGGATATGCATCATGCTCGCTTGATATACATAGCGAGCAAGATGCTCGCACTACAAAAAAATAAATTTACACCTGAAGGGATGCTCCTTGGGGAATGGGGAACAGAGAGAGATAGGGAGAAAAGGGGAAAGAAATTAAACTCCTAACCACTAACCACTAACCACTAACCATTAACAACTAACCAAATCCCAAAAGATGAGCTAAAGATTGAATAATGCTCAGATAAAAATTCCCTTCTCTTTCTCTAAACAATGTAAAAGGTGATGTTGGCGTACCGAAAAAAGGTCTAAGAGTCCATCCTAATTGACTGCCGACAAAAGCATACAAAAACAGCCACCAGCGTAATATTTTGCGACGCGTATTACTATTCTCACCCTCTTGCTCTAAGATAACTTTTGCAGCTTTAGATAAAGAAGAAATACCTATAAATCCTGTTGCTGCGAAAATAATTACGTTTAACAGAATTAGAAACTGATAGTTACCAGTACTAAGCATAAAAAACAAAGTAATTGGCGCAAAGCTAAACAGCAGCACGCTTGTTACTGAAACCGCTGTTAACACCAAAGCAAAATACTGAGCAAAAGTCCTTTTATCGCCAAAAATTATATTCGCAAAGTACAAAGTAGGCAGACAAATTAATAATGTAATTAAATAAAGTGCCGGTAATTTCACCGCAGAAGATAAAGCCTGCATCCAACTATGATAAAAGCCGATAATTGCTCCATAGCCAGCAAGAAATAAAGAACTGCAAACCAATAAAGAAATAATTTTAGTTTGTAGTCGAACTTTCTCGCGAATTTCTTCTAAAAAATTTTGTCTTTCTCGCAATAAATTGGTTAAAACGAAAAAGTATTTGTTAACTGTAGATTGCTTTTTGAGCATATTATTTAAAGAGGGAATAGGGAATAGGGAATAGGGAACAGTGAGAAGAGAAATCGTAGTACGCTAATTGTGGAAAGATACAAATTCCGGATGCTCTCAGAAAAAATTATTTATTTTAGGTATGTGTTAGATTCTTAATCGAATTACTTATTTTATTTTAAAAACATTAAATATTGATAACTCCTAATTCCTAACTCCTAACTCTTAACTCCTAACTCTTAACTTATTCGTCGTAGTCGTTTCCGGAACCAAATTTCCAAGCATCAACCCAGCGATGCCAATAATATTGATAATTTACTGGTAAATTCTTCGTCCACGGTTCTAACATTAGACTGACATCAAATAGAAGGGAATAAACACCTAAATTAATGTAATGCCACATCCAATCTATTAAAGTTATTAACCCAACTTGGGGAATAATTTTAAAAATTAAACCTGGATTGGCTAAACTTGTTTTGAAAAGCGTTTTTGTTAAACCTCCAAATTGCACTACGTCTTGTAAAAATGGTTTTAGTACTGGTTCGCCTAATTTCTCCATTTGGGTAAATACAACTGACAGTAATTCGTTAATTTGATTTGGCTCAATTTTCTGATTTACACCTACACTCATTGCTTTTTGAAATAACCAAGTAACTGTCAAACTCGGTTGATATGGTTGTAGCAATGATAGCGATGCTTCGGATAATCGATCGGTTTGTAAAGCTTCATCAACTCCTAACGTCAAACGTTTCAAATTTCGTATCATGGCACCGAAACCACCGAAACTTAAGGGTGATTGATTTCCGCTGCTATCACCTATTGGTAAAATGCGAGCAAATGGTGTTTTTAAAGGGCTTTGACGGTAAGAAGGGAAGAAACCAAATAGCGCTCGTTTAAAGTCAAGCTGCTGTAATTCTACGTTCTGATATTTTGGCATCAAGCGCAGATATTCTTCAAAAAATGCTTCTAAACCGATATGCTGCGGATCTGCATCCATATAGGTAAACATATAAGTTGTTCTACCGTCTTTTGCTGGAAAAGCTTCCCAGAAGTACTGACACTGGTTTTTGATTTCGGTGAAAGATAACAACAAGTCACCTCTGTGGTTTTCCGGAAAACCTGATGCACAAGTTCCTACTACCATACACAATGCGTCTGGTTTGACTCCCTGACGTATTTGTTGAGTGATGGGAGAAAAGTTTCCCATCGCGTCAATTAATAATCTGCTTTTAAATTGGTTGTTTACCATTACCCCATCGGGATGTACTACCGCTTCGGTAAAAGGTGTATTCTCAAACAGCTTTCCTCCCCTCTCCAAAAATCGCTGTTTCAAAGTTTCTAGTAAATAAACCGGATATACGCCGATATTAAGAACGTTTTCTACCCAAACTTCTGTACCTGAAGTAAAACCTACTCTTGCTGGATTGTACTCGGTAGCGATCGCCTTTTCTAATTCTTCAGACGTAAGCAAATCTAATTCTAAAAGTACTTGTAATTCATTACGAGATATGTTCCATTCTTGTTCTCTACCTCGTAAAATTCCTCTTTCAATTAGTGCAACTTTTAAACCTCGTGAAACCAAAGCGCAACCAATTAAAATACCTAATGTTCCACCGGAAATAATTACATCCCAATCTATATTGCCTAGAGGTTGTTGATTCTCTTTTACTACC
>JBCCLY010000713.1:0-2640 GCA_039026655.1 Cyanobacteria bacterium P01_C01_bin.38
ACCTCAAAAATACGCCCTTAATGTTTCTATGATTGGTGCAATAAGTCTAAATGGCTTAGTTAGTCAATATAGTATTTTAGGCGCAACTGATGGTCTCACATTTGAGGCTTATATCTCTCAAAAATTAGTTCCAAAACTTTGGAAAGGTGCTTATGTAATCATGAATAACTGCTCAATCCATAAAAGTACAGAGATTGAAAAACTAATTGAATCTGCCGGAGCTAAGTTGATTTATTTACCACCATATTCTCCTGACTTTTCGCCAATCGAAAATTGTTGGTCAAAGGTTAAGAATATACTACGTTCTATCGGTGCTAGGAGTTATCCAGATTTAGCAAAAGCTATTGACACTGCTTTTAGCGAAGTCTCTTTAAAAGATATTCATAATTGGTTTACCCACTGCTGCTACTGTACTTCACTAGATTGAAAAACGCTATAAATGGAGAGCGATTTTTTTCGAGGGAGGTGGCAGGGATTTATGCTACATGAAACATCTACCAATCAAAATTTATTGATGCATTAATCAAGATTTTGTATGCATAAAAATATTACAATTGCAACTATACCTGTGACACTTTGGCAATGTAATAATGTAGTACGCATCAAAGTAAGGTAAAAGTAAGATTTAAAATTGTCACATCAAGGTACATATCTTTTAACCACAGTAGTTGTAGAAACCGATGCCGAGCAAATCAACTGTCCAGTTTTAGAATAAATTTGGCTGAAGTGTCTATGTTGCAAAGCTTTAGGACACTTGTAGTATTATATCTCACTTTTTGCTCGGTTTTAGTTTGAAGCGGAATTAATATTTTATACGCTAACTTTTTATATATAGATAATTTATGTATGTTTTTTTAGCATTTAATTATTTCGCTCAACATAATTTAAAGAATAAAGTATAGCCTAAAAATAACGCACACTAACTTTTTATACGACAATAGTTTATATCTAGATTTTTAATATTCGTAAAACATTTTTGTTTTCGTATATTCGATTCGTACAGAAAATCTCTTTTAACACAGGGAAGGTGGGAGTAGCGAGACGGCACTTGCTTGCTCAATGTTGTTCGATTTTAGGTTGGTCATCTTTACTCATATCGAGAACACATTCATTCCAAATTCTAGTAAATTTCTTCTTTTCCTGATGAGTCTTGTACTGTTCAAGCACTTTGATATAAAGCTTTTCAATTTGCGATCGCCACAAACTACCCGAAGCTTCGATTTTATTCAGTTTAGCCAAAACCTTTTCCAGTACGGAATTTGGAACTGGAACGTTAAAATCAATTGATTGGGATTTCAGCCAGTCTTCCTTTACTAAATTACTTAGTTCAGATTTAGTATATTCTTCTTTTAATCGACCTTTGGCGATTAATTCTTTTATTGCGCTCAATGGAACGCGAAAAGATACTATAGGTGATTCATTGCTCATATCTACTGTATACATTGTACACAACACTTTTATCAATGCTTGACGACAGTTAGCAAGGGATTTTACAAAAATTTAGAGATGCTTTCTAAGATTGAATATTTTCGCCTTCCCCTTGTTTCAATTGACGTGTACACTGTATACGTTAATTGTATTCCAAGTAAGGGGGTGTGATATTTGATTATTATCATTTCTAAGCGAGCAACCACCTCGGAAATTGAGCAGATGCTCACTGAGCATAAATTTTACATAAAACTAGTAGTAGACATCGAACGCCGCATCCTAGCTGGCGGCGGCGAAATGCATTATGATTGCGAACAGGTTTTATTAGAAAATGGCAGTCAGCAACAAAACCTTTGGGGTGCAGGTTATATGCCTTTAACTGAAAGCGTGACTTACGATTCGCTGATAAATATCCGCCCACGTCAGAACCGCTCGATGGAAATTCTTGACGCTAATATAAGAGAAAACGTAGCTCAAATCGTAACAGAATTACTGGGAAATTCATGAATACAGCGTACTTGGATAAAAAGCATTTTCAACAACACGATATTTCCACAAGATTAACCCACTTGGCAACACACCTCACTCAAATCCAATCCCTTACTAGTAATAAAGCCCAATTAGACGAAGTTGTTATCTTCATGCGTCAAAGTCTGCATTTTATAGAATGGACTGTTCCATCTTTAGTTGAGATTAATATTGACCAAGCCGCAGAATTAGTGGATTTGGGGCGTACTATTGCTCGGTGGCAGCACAACTGGAATAAAGTTTGTGCTGAAACGAGTTCTCGAAACGAAATTGCTGATACTGCTGGCAAGCTGTCAGAGCGAGTCCGGGAAATCTCAGCAGTAGTATAATCTTTTTACGTTCCACGCCATTCTGTAACAAGTCTAAGCGCTTGCAATTTCAGTCAATTTCCTAAATATCTTCAATAATCATAAAAATCATTGCCAGGATTACGCATTGAGAAAATGGCAGATGTTGCGTATTGAAAGGCGCGAGGTAAAAATCGCCAATAAAAAGCAGCGGGTCAGTTATCGCTTGATGAACTACACCTTCTAGTAATTGTGAATAATTAAGTAAGTTAAAATATCCTTCTCTAATTTTATCGAGCAGTTGTTTGTCGTAGTCGGTTAATTCCGATAAATCGCGCTGCCATTCGGGAAAGAATTCGGGTTCTCGGACTAGTTGAATACCAAAGTTGTCTATCAG
>JBCCLY010000714.1:0-2624 GCA_039026655.1 Cyanobacteria bacterium P01_C01_bin.38
GGATTATTTTTACTGCGACGAGATAAGACTTGAATCACGCGGCGAATTTCTTCATCTCGTCCAATTACGGGGTCAAGTTTACCAGCTTTTGCCTGTTCGGTTAAATCTCTACCAAATTTTTCTAAAGCTTCATAGCGAGATTCGGGATTTTGATCCGTTACCTTTTGTTTACCCCGGACATTTTTAATCGCAGTTTCTAAATCTTCACTAGTAGCATTTAAACTTCTAAATATTCTTCTGCCAATACGTTCCTCCTCAGCAAAAGCCAGCAGAAGATGTTCCACACTAATGTAAGCATCACTCATGCTTTCCCTAACATCTTCCGCACCATCAAGCATCCGATCGAGTCCCTTGCCCAGGTATAATTGCTCGCTTCTGCCAACTTTCGGCTGACGGCGAGTAAAATCTTCGAGCATCTGCTGTAACTGCTCAATCTCCACCCCAGCGCGACTTAAAACCTTCGATGCCAGCCCATTATCTTGTTCCAAAAGAGCCAGCATCAAATGTTCTACATCTAACTGCTGTTGATTGTAAGCACGGACAATATCCTGAGATTTAACAATTGCTTCCCAGGCTTTATCAGTAAATTTATCTGGATCTGTAGGCTGCATATTAAGAAATTTAGATTTTAGATTTTGAACTGGGGAAATTGGTAGTTGGTAGTTGGTAGTTGGTAGTTGGTAGTTGGTAGTTGGTAGTTGGTAGTTGGTAGTTGGTAGTTGGTAGTTGGTAGTTGGTAATTGGTAAAAATTAAAATTTATAAGTAATAAGTTGTTAATTAGTGCATCTTTAGAAGGAAATACAAAGCAATATTAAAAGACTTCGTAATATATAAAACTAATTTTCATATAACCACTGTTAATTTCTAATTCCTAATTCCTAATTCCTGAGTTTTACCCATCCCCAATGCCCAATCCCCAATTACCCATTACCAATTACCAATTACCCATTACCAATTACCTATTCTTAATTTAAAACGAAAATGTTGACCTTAACGTAGTTTGCCAAATAGTACCTCGATCGCTGTCGTTGTTGGGATTAACTACTAAAGAAATTACGGGAGTAAAGCTGATATTATCGCTTAGTCGCAGATTGTAAAATGTCTCAAAGTTAGTTTGAGTTGCATTTCCTACATCATCGGTAACAAAGGGTTGTCCAATTGCGACTCCGGCAATAGTACCGGGTATGCCAATGTTACGCAAGCCAACACCAAGCGTCCAACTAACGGGGTTTACATCTAAGTCTTGTTCTATAGCAGTATTAAATCCTTGATAATCACCGATTCCTAAACGACCAAAAATTCCCGTATTGCGGTTGAGGGCATATTCGGCATTTACGCCATAAGCATTAATATCGGTATCGTCAATTTCGGCATTTGTATATTGCAGTTTTAAAGTTAGTTTATCGCTAAAAGTATATTCTAATTCAGCACTTGCTTGATGTGGGTCGCCAAAAAAGCCTTTATCATCTAAGTTGGAATCGGCATCCCCAGCAATATAAAGCGAACGAAAAGCCAGTTTACTATTCGGTTTCCAAACAACAGCAGCACCAGCACCACCATTTCTATCAATTCGATTTTGGACAATCAAAGGATTATTGAGAAAAATGCCCGAACTAAAATCAGCCGCTTCATCATTTGCATAGCGATTACCGTCGATAAAATCTCGCGGTGACATTTTTGCTCCTACCGTTACTGCGAAATCCGAGGAAGGGCGTAAAGTATAGTGCAAACGCCTGAGTTTAACATCATCTTCAACATCAGTAAAATCAAGTCCCCCAGCATTAGCGAAAATACCATCGCTTCCTAGTAAATTAACATCTTCCTTTTGTGCTAAACCAACAGCATCACCACCATTGTTACCAGATTCCAATTGAGTAACTAATAAATCTTTTTGACTAAAACTAGTTTCAAAAGTCAATCTAGTTCGAGAAACCACTGTAAAATTAGCTCTTCTTCCATCCGTCAAACCAACAATATGCTGTCCTTTTAACTTAGTAGTAGTAGAAAACTGATTCGCTTGTAACCGTGAAGAGCGAGAATCGATATCATTTATGCGGGTTCGTAAATCCTGTAAAGCTTGACCAAATTCTTTTTCCAACCGGCGTAAAGTGATTCTATCTTGCAGAATATTCCCCTCACTGACGGAAGCAGCAATCAAGTCTTCTACTTTATCCAAAGTAGCAGCTAAACCAGCAGCAAATTCATAACGAGTAACAGCGCGATCGCCTTTAAAAGTTCCATCCGGCAAACCCAGCTTGACATCATATTTTTCAATCAATGATTTCAAAGCTTGATAAGCCCAATCAGTTGGTTTTACGTCAGATAGTTCGTCTACCGAAGTTTGCTGAGAAATTAGAGAGGGGGAAGAGGGGGAAGAGGGGGTAGAACTTGTAACCTTTAACCTTTGACCTTTAACCTCTAACCTAGTAGCTGCTTCCGAGGGAAAACAAAGCTGGCTGAAAATCCCACAACCGAGTAAACCTGCTGCTAACAGCTTTTGAGAACGAATCATTTGCTTAAAATACTGCTTCACGCTCAACTCCATCACACTTACACAATTAAGTATAATTGTTGACTTTCGGGTAATTCTTTTGTTTCTGACTCGTTCGCGATAAAATCATTA
>JBCCLY010000715.1:0-2622 GCA_039026655.1 Cyanobacteria bacterium P01_C01_bin.38
GATTCGCTGGCTGGTGGCTTTGTTGGATGACAAGGTTTTACCGATTGAAATTGAAAATAATTCGGAAATGGTGAAAAGCGGTAATTCTTCTAGGGGACATCGCGTTTTGCATCCGGATAATGTAACTATTCCTCAAGCTACTGATTATCTAAATACTTTAAATTCCGCTTCCGTTGTTGCAAATGTGGAAACACGAGTTAATACGATTACGACTCAAGTACAAGAAGTTGCCAAAAAACATAATGGTTACGCTCAAATTTATCCCGATTTGTTGGAGGAAGTTGTTAATTTAGTCGAATTTCCGACCGCAGTTGTGGGTAATTTTGAACCTGAATTTTTGGAGCTACCACCGGAAGTTATTACTACGGTAATGGTTTCTCACCAAAAGTATTTCCCGGTGTTTAAAAATGAGAATAGTAAAGAATTACTTCCTTATTTTATTACAGTTTCTAATGGCGACCCGGAAAAATCGGATATTATTGCTAAAGGTAATGAAAGGGTAATTCGCGCTCGTTTGGCTGATGGCAGATATTTTTACGATAATGATGTCAAGCAATCTTTGGAAAGCTTTTTACCGGAGTTAGAAGCGGTAACTTTTCAAGAAGATTTGGGTTCTTTAAGAAAGAAGGTTGATCGAATTTGTACCGTTGCCGATAAAGTTTCACAGCAGTTAAATTTAGATTCTCAACAACAGGAATACATTCAAAGAGCAGCTTTATTATGTAAAGCCGATTTGGTTAGTTCGATGGTTTATGAATTCCCAGAATTGCAGGGAATTATGGGTCAAAAATACGCTTTTAAGTCAAACGAACCCGAAGCTGTAGCCGATGCGATTTTTGAACATTATTTACCTAGAGGTGCCGACGATATCTTACCGCAAACCGTTACGGGTAGAGTTGTTGCTATTGCCGATAGACTTGATACTTTGGTAAGTATTTTTGGTTTGGGAATGATTCCCACTGGCTCTTCCGATCCTTTTGCATTACGCAGAGCGGCAACCGCGATTGTTAATATTACTTGGGATGGCGATTTAGCAATTAACTTACAGCAGCTAATCGAATCAACGGCAGCGGAATTCGCGAATACCTATAACAAAGATAAAGCTAAATTAGTTGCTGACTTAGAAGACTTTTTCCTACAGCGGATTCGTACTTTATTGCAAGATGAAAAGCATATCGACTACGACTTAGTTAACGCTGTTTTAGGAGAAAACGACAAGGAATATACACAGCGGGCATTGCAGGATTTACTAGACGTTCGCGATCGCGCATTATTCCTGCAAGAGATTCGCAAAAACGGCAGCTTAGATAAAATCTACGAAACGGTAAATCGTTCCACTCGGTTAGCAGCACAAGGTGACTTAGATACTCAAAAATTAGATCCTAGCAAAGTAGTACAAAAAGACTTATTTCAAAAATCATCCGAAGAATCATTTTATAACGCCGTTCTGGGCTTAGTACCGCAAACCCAAGCAGCACAACAACAGCGGAATTACCAACAGCTGATAGCGGCACTAACAGAAATAGCACCTACCGTTAGCACATTCTTCGATGGTCCCGAAAGCGTGTTAGTAATGGATGACAATCCGGATATCAAGCGAAATCGTCTGTATTTACTAGGGTTATTACGTAACCACGCTCGCGTTTTAGCTGATTTTGGCGCAATTGTAAAAAATCTGTAGTGAAAATCAACAAAACATGGTGTAAATTATGCCAATAAACGTTAGTATAGTCATGCTTAACCAGGGTCTGCTTACAGTCTATGCCTAAAGCTCATGTAATTGGATTAGGAAGATCCGGTGTTGCTGCGGCAAGATTGTTGAAACGAGAGGGTTGGGAGGTGGAAATTGGTGATACAAAAACCTCCCCTAACCTCCTCAAACTTCAACTTGAACTTGCTGTAGAGGGAATCACTGTTAAATTAGAGTATTCCCTTAACCTAAACGATACCGAATTACCAAAATTAATCGTAGTTAGTCCCGGCGTACCGTGGGATATTCCAGTATTAATCGCAGCGCGGGAAAAAGGAATTGAAACAATCGGAGAAATGGAACTTGCATGGCGCAGTTTACGTTCCATTCCCTGGATAGGAATTACCGGCACCAACGGTAAAACTACGGTCACATCGTTAATCGGTGCAATATTTCAAACAGCAGGTTTAAACGCTCCCACCTGCGGGAATATCGGACTTGCTGCCACTGAAATTGCACTCGAACAAGGAGACAAAGAAACTTCCCCCTCTTCCCCCTCCTCCCCCTCTTCCCCCTCTAACCTAGAATGGATAATCGCCGAACTTAGCAGTTACCAAATAGAATCTTCTGACTCGCTGTCTCCTAAAATCGGCATCTGGACGACATTAACACCAGATCATTTAGCGCGTCATAAAACTGTAGAAAACTACGCTAATATCAAAGCGCGTTTATTAAAACGTTCTCAAATACAGGTTTTCAACGGAGATGACCCATATTTGAGAAAAATGGGCGAAACCTATTGGCAAGATGCTTATTGGACAAGCATTAAAGGCAAGGGTAATTTAATTGGTAATAAAGGTTTTTATATAGAAGATGGTTGGGTTATAGAAACCAATATTGCATCTGCATCCGAAGAGCAAAAAATTATGCCA
>JBCCLY010000716.1:0-2613 GCA_039026655.1 Cyanobacteria bacterium P01_C01_bin.38
GAGCAAAAGCCCGCGAAACGATTGTTGCTCCATATACCGCTCAAATAGAAGATAAACAAAAAACAGAATCACTTCGCGAAGCCGCTAGAGACAATTCTCTGCAATGGCTAATGGTGGATAAGCGAGTTAACGAGGTAGTTGAGCATAATTTGCAACAATTGCTACAACAAGGCAACGAAGTTCGTAAAACTGCTGGTAATTTTCCGTTTTTTGATATTGAGGTATTAGATCCTTCTACACAAAGTTATGTCCGTTCGGCTTCTGAAGAAGAATGGAATCAATTAAAGATTTCTTTGCAAGACGGCAATCAAAATATAGCTAGGAACCAAAAACCAAAACCTATAGCTATAGCTAATACAGTTGATACCAGTCTTCAAGATGCCCAAAGCATTGATACAATTACTCAAAACCCGTTATTCAAAAAGGCGTTAAATCAATTACAGCTATATCGTGCTGAAACTTCCCTGACGAATTTGCGATTGCTAATAAAGAAAATAGAATCCAAACGAGAACTTTACGCTCAAGCTAAAGCAAAGTTAGCAGAATTTAGCAACCAAAAGCCAGCGAGAACAGTATACGACGACACTAGCGTACTTGATTTCAGCGATGAAGCATGGTCGAAAGTTCAAATGGGTATAGTACAAAGTGCCCAATTGATTTTAGCTCAAGGTATTCACCCAGGATTACCTTCTGAGAATTTAGAATACGTAATTAATCTGCATTTACAGAGATCGGAATCATTAATACCTAAAGATAGTAAATTTTGGGCAACCAAATTACTGGGAAGCGTTTTACAGCCAAACTTAAAGAAAGACGAACAACAAACGGAACTACAAGCTTCTCAAGAAGCAGCCAAAATACCACCAGAAATGGTGACGGTAAAGAAAGGCGAATTAATCGTCAGGAAAGGACAAGAGATTACATCTTGGAATTTAGCGGTATTAGAAAATTATCATTTAATTCGTCGCGAGATTAATTGGCTGGGTTTAAGTTTACTGTCAACTGCTGTTGCGGCTGCTATTGGCATTTATGCCTTGGTAGAAAAGCGGTTAAAAATGAAATTGCGTCAAAGCGATAGATTACTAGTATTATTGCTTAGTTTATCGTGTCCATCATTACTAGTACTTGGCATTCCTTTTGCTACTTGGAGTGCAGTCGGATTACTTTTAGGCAGTTTCTACGGCCCTACTTTAGGCATAACAGTTATTGGATTGCTGACTACATTATTGTTACCTATGGGGCTAGATGTAGGCAAAACAGCAATTATAGCCGGTGCTGCTGGAGGAATTCTAGGTAGCTGCATGGCACAACGATTGCGTTCTCGTGAAGAATTAGCTGTGTTAGGATTTGGAATTTCTTTGACTGAAGGTGGAGTTTATTTATTATTTAAAGTATTATTGGGCACTGCATTTACTTCTACTTCCCATCTTGTGTTTCAAGAAGCTGGATTATTAGCTTTATCAGGTTTGGGTTGGAGTATCATCGCTTTGGGATTAAGTCCTTATTTAGAAAAACTCTTTGACTTAGTGACTCCCATACGATTGGCAGAACTCGCTTCTCCCAATCGTCCCCTACTAAAAAGGCTGGCAACAGAAGCTCCAGGAACATTTCAACATACCTTGTTTGTCGCTACACTTGCTGAAGCTGCCGCCAAAGAACTTAAATGCAACGTAGAATTAGTTCGAGCGGGGACATTATACCATGATGTCGGCAAAATGCACGACCCAATGGGCTTTATCGAAAACCAAATGGGTGGTCCTAACAAACATGAAACAGAAATAAATGACCCCTGGATAAGTGCCGATATTATCAAAAAGCACGTTAGCGCCGGGTTAACTATGGCAAGAAAACATAGTTTACCAACAGCGATACAGGCATTTATTCCAGAGCATCAAGGAACGATGCAAATTGCTTATTTCTATCATCAAGCTCAAGAGTTAGCTAAACAAGATCCAAATATCCAGGTAAAAGAAGAAGACTTTCGTTATGACGGACCAATTCCTCAATCACGGGAAACAGCAATTGTCATGTTAGCTGATTCTTGTGAAGCCGCATTGCGATCGCTAAGAGACGCTACGCCAGAAAAAGCCTTAAATATGGTTAACAATATTCTACGGGCAAGATGGAAAGATAATCAACTCTTAGATTCCGGCTTAACACGTCAAGAAATGTCAAAAATCGCCGAAATCTTTGTCAGAGTATGGCAACAATTCCATCACAAGCGAATTGCTTATCCTAAGTTACAAGCTAGGAAATAGAAGATTGGGAATTGGGGATGGGGCATTGGGCATTAACGATTAATGCTATGTAGGGTGTGTTGTCGCGCAGCGCAACGCACCATTAAAAACGTTATTTGATAATACTATTGGCGCAATCAAATATTAGATGGCATCTTGGGATAATAAAAATATTCTAGGGTGTTTTTTATCCCACATTCCGCACCCTAATCTGTAGCACTCGGTTATCACGGGCAATACATCAAAGATACAAGAATTAAATAATACAAAAAACTATTTTTTAAGTTTAATAGACTGCGATCGCCGTGCAAAGCTAATGTCAATAAGTATCAATAAGGAAATCATGATATTTGAGTGAGTATTTATATAAAATAGA
>JBCCLY010000717.1:0-2613 GCA_039026655.1 Cyanobacteria bacterium P01_C01_bin.38
GCTGAAAGCTTGGAGGAATTACCAAATCCAAAACGGCGAGCAACAAGCCGACGAGATCCAAGGCATCCTTGCTGATATTCGGACGGATGCGGCTAACTTTACTAATCGCACTAACGCTTCGATGACTGCAACCGCTAACTATATAAACGGATTAAGAGCAAAGCAACGTGAAGAATTCTTGGCATTTATTGAGAGAGTAAAAACCAACTAATGAATGATGATGACCGCAGACAGTATTTAGAAAACTGTTTGCTCCAAGAGCAAGTTAAATACACCTCTGACGCAGAAAGTTTTGACCAGATGTTAAACGAGTTTGCCTCGGATATGAAAGAGGTTGTAGAAGCTAGCGGTAAGCTCAAAATCGGATTTGTTAAGAAAGCACGGGCAATACTTGATAGTTCTCGATCGCAAGTTATAGCCAACAGAATGCGGGTGAACGAGCAACTGCAAAAGTCGGTGATACGTATCACTTTCGCGGTAATTGCTTTGTACGCAGTATTTAGCGGGCTGGTTTTAGTTAAGAATGCAATCGACAATAATTTTTGTGAATTTTACAACGTAGAGGGGAGAACACAACGCTATGAAGCACAAAAACCATGTAAGCGGTAAAGCCAAGAACATCCGCAAGGAATTAAGTAAAAAATTCGGTATTACTGAAGGGGATATTGTACGGGCTTTGAAGGGTGATGAGAAAGCAGCGAAGCACATTGCTCAAATGGGAATAGATGGTAGAAGGCTATCAAAATATGCCCCACAGTTTGCTGAAGATGTAACCGACTCAATTGATGGAACCGACTCATTAAATAAGATGTGGGCGGACATCTACACCAAAGCTGGGAAATCAGCATTAAATATTGAGTCTGATGTTGCCAAAACTGAGTTGGCTGATATTGATTTGGTTGATGGGCGTACCGAAAAAGCTTTTAAGTTTGTACAAGATAAGCAACTGAAGGCAGGCAAGCACTCTGGCAACATGGAAGCTTTGAAAATGGAAGCAGAGATTGCAGAAATTGAAGCGCTAGCTAACCACGAGTACAGAATGCAGAAGCTAGAAAACAAACTCCCACTTAAGCAAATGCAAGCTGATAGGGATTACAAGGAGGCAAGGATGGATCACATCTTACAAAATGGTGATGCCTCGCAACTCAAACTAGTACCGGAGAAGAGATACACCGAACGCAGTTTATTAACTCGCGTAATTGATTTTTTTAAAGGTAAGTGATTAAGACTCCGGTTGCGCGTTTCGTGCGACACAGCAACCGGGCTGTGAATACACTAATATCCACGTTATTAATATGTCACAGATACTCGAATTAATTTCCAATCTTGTTGGAGTACGGGATGGGGAAGATAAACCCGAACCTCGGACTGTGTTGGAACAGTTGGAGCAAGAGAACTCAAAGAACGTTACCGAACGCCACCTATTAACCAGTGAGAAAGAGTATGAAGATAAAGGTCATATTGCACAATACGGGCAACAATTAGCCGCTGCCGTAACGGTTAACTCTGCTATTACCTTCGGGTTACTAACTGCCATTGATGGGCTAACTTTGGGCTTTAACCCGATACTTTTCTACTTACTTTGTGGTGGAATAAACACTAGCACTTCAGTATTAACCGTTGATAAAAAGCTTGAGCGCAATACTAATTTAATGTTGGGCGGTTCTAAGTTCGTTATCAATATGAGCATCAACGGGCAACTAATAGGACAAATGCACGATCGCGTTAGTCAAAGTAATATAACCGTGACAAGTATTCGGCAATCAATCGAAAACTACGAATCAGGTTTTAAACAACAAGATAATTACTGGGGATACGTTGGGTTAGCAATCGGACTTGCTGCCTTAATAGCTTTAGGGCGTAGGGGTAAATAATGCAGAAGTTTGTTGTGTGGTTAATTTCTGTATTCCTAATATTTACTAATTTTGATTGGTTTTTAGGAGTAATGTTTGATATCTATGATGCTTTTATCCACGTGTTTAACTCCTATTCAAACGATTACAAAGTGATTGCAATTGCTACAGCTTTTATATATTTATTTCTAATTATGAAGCGCATAGGAGTAAACCAGGTGAATTACTACAATTTAAGTGGATTAGTAAGTTTAGGAATATCTACAGTTTTATGGATTGCTCCAGTTTTCAACAATAGTAACTTATTCCCAGAAACTAGAGTATGTTTTCGCGCCAAAGTAGTACAGAATTGGGACAATATAGGGCTTTTAAGATGCGATTCTAACGAGCGAGTAGGAATAATCCTTACAAGCATTTTTCGGGACTTAGATAAGCGTGATATTGAGTTTGCTGGGAAAGTTGCAAGTGATGCTATCACCAAACATTTTGATAGCAACTTGTCGCAAACTAAGCACTTTCAACTATTTTCTATAGCTTTGGGAATTGTCGCCCTAAGTTGTTTCAGTAAGTCAGAACAGAATAGGAAAGCTAACCGTAATAGCAGCTACCACGAACGCCGCAAGGAATACACCATTAACGAGATGGTTGTAGATAACCACCTTAACCCAGTCTCGCCAAAAGCGATCGCCACCAATAAAGTAATTGCTCAGAAAGGCTTACAGCTTAGTTTTAGTGAATCAGATAAGACAATTAGTGAGAA
>JBCCLY010000718.1:0-2599 GCA_039026655.1 Cyanobacteria bacterium P01_C01_bin.38
TATAATTTTAACTTATAAATATTTGTCCGGATAGCAGAAATACTCATGGAAATATGAGTGTATAATAGGTGTATTGGCGTTGCTGAATCATGGGATGATTTCACTATATTTTGAACGAAATTTTAATAGTTTCAGACGTTAATTCATCCCGCACTTATGCAACGCCGGTGTATTAACTAACTATATCTTTATACTTCGGGTACAAATTAACTTATAAATATAAGACAAAAAAATATTAAAACAAAACCAGATATTATGGAGCACAACGAACAAGGACAACGCAACAGTGCAGAAGAAGATTTTCAAAAATGCCTAGATGAGTTACAACTTCTGTTAGAAGAAAATCAAACAGAAGAACAACCAATAGAAGAGTTATCAAAAAAATCAAAAGTTGATAATACCGAACCAAAACAAGCAGTTGAAGAATCACCCAAATTTAATTTAGCTGAGTGGGAAGATGCAGTAGCTGATATTGAGCAATATTTTGAAAGTAAAAATAAATAAATTTCACAATTGCAATAATTTTACCCATCAATGAGAACAAATTGCTAAGCAGAACTTTTCTGACGTTGCGCTTCATATAGTATTAAAGCAGCCGTAATAGCCACATTCAAAGATTCTACCCCAGGTTGAAGCGGAATTTTCGCGTTTAAATCTGCCATTTGTGCTAACTCAGTTGATAAACCAGCACCTTCATTACCTAATAAAATTAAACTTGGTTTTTGCCAGTCTATCTGCCAATAAGTTAGATTTGCCCCCGGTAAAGTTGCAATTACTTGCATACCCGCTTGTTTAGCTCTCATTACTGTGGTTTGTAGATTTTCACTTATGTGCATCGGTAAACGAAACCATTGTCCGGCACTAGCACGCAAAACCTTCGGATTATCCAAATCTACACTATTTTTACTTAACCACAAACCCGATGCGCCAGCCGCTGCTGCCGCACGAATTATAGTTCCTATATTACCAGGGTCTTGCACGGTTTCTAAAGCTATCTGCAAGCCGCTAAACGGTAATTCAGTAGTATGCCCGCGTTTAGCCGTCGCCACTACACCATCTGGTTGCACCGTGGTAGCTAACGCTTTCATTACATCTTCGCTAACAACAAGAGCGCGATCGCACTTTTGAACAGCTAGCTGCCAAAGTTGTTCGTGCCCTGCTTGCCACTGTGAAGTACAACATAAACTATCCAAGGGATAATTCGTAGCACAAGCTTCTTCCAATAAATGCGTCCCTTCCAACAAAAACAATTCCTGTTTGTGCCTCTCTTTGCTAGAGTGGAGCTTGCGAATTTGTTTTATCAAAGGATTTTGTAAACTAGTCAGCACGATTTTAGATTTTCCCGGCAGCGTTCTGTTATGATTTCCGATGTTATCAAACTGTCCGAGACTTACTTAGACAGAGAACACTTGATTTTCAAAAGCTCTGCTTAAAGCAATGCGGAACCCGGGACTTGAACCCGGAAGCCTTATAGGGCACTAGAACCTGAATCTAGCGCGTCTACCAATTCCGCCAGTTCCGCAATTTTATTGACAATTCTCAATTTTTACTTAATCATTTACTTTTGTCAAGATTAAATTCTTTTTAAAAAACATGAAAAATTTATAGCTGAAGATTCATACCCTGCGCGAACACTGCTCACGGGGTGAATACTGGTAACTGGTAACTGGTCACTGATAACTGTTCACTGGTTACTGATAACTGAGTATATGTATCGCGGATATGTAGACAAATGGATTCTTTACTGTAGAATCAAAACCAACTTCCTTCCTTTATAAAATCCATTATTTACTATATGGAGGATAGAATTATTAATACTTCTAACGGTTCACCAGAAACGAATTCATCTCCTCAAGCAGACTCCGAGGTCTTAAAAGTTTGGGGTGGGCGCACAATTGATGGTCATGTAACTATCAGCGGAGCTAAAAATTCTGCTTTAGTGTTGATGGCTGGGGCTTTGTTGTGTTCGGGAGATTGTCGCATCCGCAACGTTCCTTTATTGGCAGACGTATCGCGGATGGGTGAAGTTTTGTCGGCTTTGGGTATGCGCTTGTCACGTAATGGAAACATTATAGATATTAACGCTAGTGAAATTACTACTTCTAAAGCGCCTTACGAACTAGTTACTCAGTTAAGAGCAAGTTTCTTTGCTATTGGTCCTCTTCTAGCAAGATTGGGAGAAGCACAAATGCCCTTACCCGGCGGTTGTGCGATTGGAGCAAGACCTGTGGATCTTCACGTCCGGGGTTTGCAAGCAATGGGAGCCGAAGTTCAAATAGAACATGGTATTTGTAACGCTCGCGTTACGGATGGCAGTCGCCGACTAAAAGGAGCCAAAATTTACCTGGATCTTCCTAGTGTCGGAGCCACAGAAACATTAATGATGGCCGCGACTTTAGCTGACGGCGAAACAGTTATTGAGAATGCTGCACGAGAACCGGAAGTCGTTGATTTGGCGAACTTCTGTATTTCGATGGGTGCAAAAATTGAAGGTGCCGGAACAAGTCAAATTGTTATTCAAGGCGTTCCTCAATTACATTCTACCGATTACAACGTAATTCCCGATCGCATCGAAGCAGGTACATTTTTACTTGCAGGA
>JBCCLY010000719.1:0-2598 GCA_039026655.1 Cyanobacteria bacterium P01_C01_bin.38
AATGGAACCAGACGCTTCTCCCCAAGAAAAACAAAAAATGGCCGAAGGATTAGCTGACATATTTCTAAACGGCGTATTGGAGAAAGAGTAAAAAGTTAGGAGTTAGGAGTTAGGAGTTAGGAGTTAGGAGTTAAGAGTTAGGAGTTAACAATGAGGAATTAAAAATCTAGAATTTAAAACTAATTTTTTACTCTTTCTCCAATACGCCGTTTAGAAATATGTCAGCTAATCCTTCGGCCATTTTTTGTTTTTCTTGGGGAGAAGCGTCTGGTTCCATTAGGGTGTTATGGGAAAAGCCTGCTACGGCGAACATTCCTAAGAATACTTGAGCGACTAGTTTCGCATCTGTCTTACGGTAGATTCCTTTATCCATTGCTGTTTGAAAGAAGCCTTCGGCAACATGAGTCATTTTATCGATAACTTCTTTTTGAATGCGATCGCGCAAGTCGGGATGAAATTGTGCTTCCATAAAACAAACTTTCATCATGTCGGCGTTTTTCTGTAAATTCCACATCCGACGACGCATGACTTGAGCTACGGCTTTGTAGCTGCCCATTTCGCTTAATTCGGTGAGTAAGTCGGTGAGGATTTCCACCCAACCTGCGGTTGCTACTTCGACTAAAATTGCTTTTTTATTAGAAAAATGACGAAATAAGGTTCCTTCTGCAACTCCAGCTTTTTGTGCTAAATCGCGGGTAGTAGTACCGTCAAACCCTTTGGCAGCAAACAATTTTTGTGCTGCTTGCAAAATGCGCTCGCGTGTTTGTGTTTCTGGGGGAGGAGATTTAAAAGCTCTCATAAAATTGGTTTTAGTGATTCTGGAACTGCATATGTAGCATTATTGTCTAACGTTAAGTAGCATAACCTGGAAATCTTTAATATAAGATTAAGCGTTGAGCATTGATATTTTTTGGTGGGTTTAAATTTATCCAGAAGTTAGCATGATAATTCGTAATTTGTAATACTTTGCCTGCTTCGCCCGGAGGGTGTTGCGTAATTAAAAAAAATAGAGATTAAGGTATATGGCGATATGGTAAAGCCTTGAGACATAACAATCCTGTTGTTTTTCAACGCTAGAGATGTAAAAATGTTTAATTCTGTTTATATTGCTTGCGAAAGTTACTCTTAAATATTCTAAAAGGAAAATTATGAGAAATTTCTCACGTCGGCTATTCGCGCTTTTTTTGGCATTAGTTTTTTGTTGGGAGTTTCTGCCCCAATTTGCATTTGCTCAAACTCCTTCTAATCAATTTTCAATTCAACCTTATTTAAATCGGGTTGTGGAAAATTTGACGGAGTTCAAATTAGACAATGGTATGAAGTTCATTGTTTTACGACGAACTCAAGCACCTGTTGTTTCTTTTCTTACTTATGCTGATGTTGGCGGCGTGGATGAACCTGATGGAAAGACTGGTATTGCCCACTATTTAGAGCATTTAGCTTTTAAAGGTACGGATAAAATTGGTACTAAAAATTACGCTAAAGAGGAAAGATTACTCGATAGGTTAGATAAATTAGCAGAGCAAATTAAACAAGCACAAGCAGCAGGGCAAAAAGATAAAGTTGCTCAGCTACAAGCCGAGTTTAAAAAGATTGAAGAGGAAGCTCATAATACAGTAAATCAAAACGAACTTGGTAGAATTGTCGAACAAGCGGGGGGTGTGGGTTTAAATGCTACAACTTCAAGTGAAGCTACCAAATATTTTTACAGCTTTCCTGCCAATAAATTAGAACTTTGGATGTCTCTGGAATCGGAACGTTTTCTTAATCCCGAATTACGACGCGAATTTTATAAGGAAAAAGATGTAATCCTTGAAGAAAGACGGATGCGGGTAGATAATTCACCCATCGGGCAAATGATTGAAAAGTTCAACGATACTGCTTTTGAAAAACATCCCTACAAACGTCCGGTAATTGGCTATGAAAAAGATATCCGCAATTTGACAACGGAAGACTTACAGCAATTTTTCGAGACACATTATGTACCGAGCAATCTTACAGCCGCCGTTGTTGGTGATGTCAATGCTGCTGAAGTCAAGAAAATGGCAGAAGCTTACTTTGGGCGTTATGAAGCCAAACCCGAACCAGAGCAAAATATCCCCGTAGAGCCAAAACAAACTCAAGAAAAAGAATTTACCTTAAATCTACCTTCTCAACCTTGGTATTTAGAAGGTTATCACCGTCCAAGTCTCAACGATCCAGATAATGCAGTTTACGATATTATTGGTAGTTTGCTCAGCGATGGGCGTACTTCACGGCTATATAAATCTTTAGTAGAAGAGAAGCAATTAGCACTCGCTGCCCAAGGATTTAGCGGGTTTCCCGGAGATAAATATCCCAACTTAATGCTATTCTACGCTTTGACAGCACCAGGAAGTAGCGTCGAACGTGTAGCAGCAGCATTGCGAGAGCAAATTGAAGCTTTAAAAACACAGCCAGTTTCCGCTCAAGAATTAGAAAGAGTCAAAACCAACGCTCGTGCCGGATTATTGCGTTCCCTCGATTCAAACATGGGTATGGCACAGCAGCTATTAGAATATGAAGTCAAAACTGGCTCATGGAAGAATTTGTTTGGGCAGTTAGAAAAAATTGAAGCAG
>JBCCLY010000720.1:0-2596 GCA_039026655.1 Cyanobacteria bacterium P01_C01_bin.38
ACTACCTGGGACAATTTGACGATAACTTCCCCCAGACAGCACCTTTTCTTCCAGCCACCGAAGATGCGGGAATCTCTCGTGCTTTGCAAAATATTCGTTCCTTCCAAGTGGAAATAACTGGTTTAATTATTGATGGTAAATGGGAAAATCTTCTAGAAACAGACCGCAAACAAGGTTTTGATATAGAAAAAGCTCCCCTTATGCGCCTAACTTTAGTCCAAACTGAAGCACAGAAATGGCGATTCTTATGGACTCATCACCATCTTTTACTCGATGGTTGGTCATTACCGTTAATTTTCCGGGATGTAATTACCTTTTATCAAGCACATAAATCGCAAACCCATCCAAAAGTCAAACAGCCACCAGCTTACAGCGACTTTATAGCTTGGTTAAACCAACAAGATACTAGCGCAACCGAATCATTTTGGCGCGAACAACTCAGTGGTTTACAATCTACTGCGAGCCTGGGATTAAAATCGTCCAATCTTGCATATCAAACTCTACAAACAACCCTTCCCCCAGAAACTTACAACCGTCTCCAAACATTTGCCAAGCATAATAGAATTTCTTGGTCGCGCAGATTACCAAGTCAAAATTCGTGGTTATCGCATCGAACTTGGAGAAATTGAAACCGTTCTTAATAATCATCCGGCTATATCTCACGCCATTGTTCAACCTTGGGAAGATAATATAAGCGATAAAAAGCTTGTTGCTTACCTTGTCGCTAAAACTGATGCAAGGTCACTCAACCCCGCAGACCTCAAAGCCTATGCATCAGAAAAACTACCATTATACATGGTGCCATCTAGCTGGATGTATCTAGACACGATGCCTCTAACACCCAACAATAAAGTAGATAGACGCGCTTTACCAAAACCTACAAACAATTCGATTAATTACATAGCTCCCAGAAACTTCATAGAAGAAGCATTAATCGAGATTTGGCAACCGTTAATCAAGGTAGAAAAAATAGGGGTAAAAGACAACTTCTTTGATTTAGGAGGACATTCCCTAATCGCAGCACAGATTCATACCCAAATGCGGAAAATATTTTCTATCGACTTATCATTAAAGGACTTGTTTGAATCCCTAACAATTGAGAAGACAGCCCAATTAATACTCGCCAAAGAAATCCAAACAGGACGCAGTGAAAAAATAGCCAAAGCATTTATGAGAATGAAAAAAATCACACCAGAAGAGAAAGCTAAGTTGTTGCAGGGCAAACGCAGCTAAAATGTTAGTTTGATTTATAGTATCTATTGCATCATCCGAAACCCAACATCCTAGTTTGTCATTGCGAGCGACAGCGAAGCAATCCCTAAATATTGCGATTGCTTCGCTTTCGCTCGCAATGACTATATAAATAAACGAACTAAGTAAATAATATTTTCTAAGGAGAAAAAGCTCTGAAAGTCTTATCAGACAAGATTTATAATTTTATTCAGCAAGTCCTAATTAAAGTCTGAGCCAAACAATCGTAATGATTTTAATCATTAATAACTGCTTCAAATGTAATTCACATTTGTCTGAAACATAGATTGTATATTAGTAATGGTACAAACAAAAAATCATATATCAAAGTATATGTTTAGGCTACTACGCATTTAACTTTTGTTCTTTTTTTGTTCTTCCCTCTTTGTGTATTACGAGAAAGCTATTTCCGCAAGCGATAACCTATACCTCTAACAGTTTCGATTAATTCGCTTCCTAATTTTTTCCGTAGATAGCCAATGTAAACATCCACAATATTTGAACCTGGGTCGTAATCATATCCCCAAACTCGGTCTAAAAGCTGCTCTCTGCTCATTACTTGCTCGGGATGACGAAATAGAGTTTCTGCTAAAGTAAACTCGCGGACTGGTAAATCAATTAAATCTCCTTTTACTTTTGCTTTTCTCGTTTTCAAATCAAGCAATACATTACCCACTGTTAAAACCGTTTCTTCCTGAACCTGAGTTGCTTGATTATTTCGCAATCTTAATTTTATACGTGCAAGTAATTCTTCAAATCGAAATGGTTTCGTCATATAATCATCAGCACCACCTTCAAGTCCTGCAACTTTATCATTGATATCATTGCGTGCTGTAAGAATAATTACGGCTAAGTTTACTCCCTGACCTCGTATTTCTTCCAAAACTTCCAAACCGTCTTTACTGGGAAGTTCTAAATCGAGAATAAGCAAATCGAAATTATCACTAATTGCCAAATTCAAGATTTCTTCTGTATCTGATGTAATAGTAGGTAAAAAACCATTTGCACGCAGACCTTTTGCAATAAACGAAGCAATAAGAGATTCGTCTTCAGCAATTAGAATTTGATTCATATTAAATTTATCTCAAACCTTAGATTGCATGTTACCAATAGGAAAAGAAAAAATCATACATAAAAGTGTACGTTTTTTCTTTGGACTTGAGTTGATAGTTAGTTAAGTAGTTACACATAATTAATTACACAGTGTCATTGCGAGTGGAACGGTCTTCGTAGCGTCTCTCGTTAGCGCAGCGTGTCCGATAGGACATAGAGAGATAGTGAAACGACGCATTCAGCGTTCACCGAAGGTGCGGCTCAGCTGCGGATCATCGCAAGACTTTGAGAT